>DASXWB010000001.1:0-1771 GCA_036503915.1 Lacipirellulaceae bacterium
GGTGCTCGTTCGATTCGAAACACTCGGCGGCCGTCAGGCCATGATCCCCATGACCAAGCGCTATTTCATCGCGCGCGTCGAGCGCCAACGCGGCACCGCGCCCAACGACAAGGACGTACCCATCGCCCCCATACTTCCCGGGCGCTACGCGGTCATTGGGTCCTCGGGAATGCAGCTGACGCCGGGCGGCGGTTCGACTCCAAACACCTACCAGCCGGGCCAGCTGCAGCGATTCGTCACGCCCGTGAGCCGGCTGCGCGGCAGCGCCAGAGAGCCCGAACAAACCGACCCAGCCCATCGCATGGCCATGGCCAACACGCGACGCATCGAGCTGTGGCCGAGCGTCGATCCACGGGCACAGCAGCTCCTCGTTGCTCAAAACGGCGGACAGGAAATCGTCTCGCTCGGCGGCGGCAACTACGTGAACGTCACCGATTCGAACGGCGACGGCAAGCCGGATAGCACTTCCGTGATCGACACGAATGGCGACGGCAGAGTGGATGGCCAGGATAGCCCAATCGTCGATCCTGCCGTGGCCATCCCGGTTGAAGACCTCAACATCTCCGAGCCGCTGGAAGGCTATCCCAGCCTCCGATACCAGCTGATCGAGCAGAACCAGACGGCCGCCGATCCCAACGCCAACCGCGACCCGACCGACGTGCAAGAGGCGCGGCTCAACCAGGACGGCGAGTGGGAGTACGAAATCCCGTACGACCGGCCGTTCGACCTCGATCTCGAGCTGGTGCGCAACGGCACGACGCAAAACTATCGCTCGGTCCATCTGCAGCGCTTGGCCAATCCCACGCTGCCGTGGAACCCGCCGCCCGTGGATGAGGAAGGCAAGCCCAATGTGCTGCATCAGGTCAACCTGCCGATCAATCCCTACCTCACGATTGATTCGCAGTCGGTGGACCTCACGGCGTTTAACGGCGCCAGCGAATACGAGCGCACGGAGCTTCCCACGGCGGCCGCCATGCAAAACCTTCGCGGCATGAACACGCGCGACCTCTTGCAGAGCCACTACTTTGCTCCGCTTTCGCCCAGCGAATTCAAAACCGCGCCCGATCACGTGGTCCAAGGCTTGATTAACGAACTGGTCGAAAAACGCATCCTGCCACAACGCGGGACGCAATGGGTCACGGTCGAAGAGTTTCGCAAATATACCGAAGATCGAATCAAAACTTACTTGGATCGGCTCGAAGAAAAGAAGGGCGGAAATGTCGACGACCGGGCCACGTTGCTCGACCCCACCTTCGGCGGCGAGTGGGGCTGGCATCGCCTGCGTCGAGCGATGCCCGACGATGCCGCCGCTGAGGCTGCGCATGGGAACAATTACCGCGAAGAAAGTTTCAAGCAGCGCCTGCACATGAAATCGCAGGAGCGCGGCGCGCATCACCTGGCCTACGACTTCGATCCCGACGAAGAGGGCTGGGATGTCGATTCCGCCTGGGAGCCGCGGCTGTTGTGGAAGCAAGAGCGCCCCAATGTGACGCTCATCTTCCGAACGGGCACCCAGGAAAAAATGCTCTCGGATCTAGAAAATGTCTGGAGTGGGCGCGTCCTCCTCGGCCGCCTTGGGCCGATTGATTCCCAGCCCACCGATCCGCAGCGCGATCCAATGATCACGCTGACTCAGGATGAGCGTGATCGCGCGGCGTGGTTGAAGGCCAATCTGACGATCGATGACGATAATAAGCAGCACGTCTTCGATTACGTCATGGAACAGACGCTCGGTTTCGTCAACGAGGCCTACGCGCCGAATCTCGACCGG
>DASXWB010000002.1:0-13512 GCA_036503915.1 Lacipirellulaceae bacterium
TGAGTCTAGTGAACACAATTTTTTTGGCTGTGCGGTCGCGGCCCGGACTCGGAATTTTTCTGTTTCTGCTGCTTGAACAATATGCTGCAGCCGAGACCTTGGAACAATCTGCTGCAGTCCAGACCGTCGAGTGGCTGCGCCAACTCAACCCGGCGAGCTCACTAAGTGTTTCGGCCGACAAATTCGGAAGTGTATACACTTTCGGCCGTGGCGGGGGCGGCGTATCGGAACTCGTGCTCTATCGGATTGATGCCACGGGGAATGTCGTCTGGAGTCGCAATTATGGTGAAGTCGGTACCGATTGGAGTCATGGAATTTCCGCAGACGATTTTGGGCACGTTTACATTTCTGGTTACCACGAAAGCGGTCCTCGTGGCAACGTGTTCACGGCCAAATACGATCAGAATGGAAATCTATTATGGAATCGAAAACTCGGCACCAACACGGGAGATCTGACAGGCGGAGTAGCAGCCGACACGCTTGGAAACGTCTTTGTTGCCGGGACAACTCGAGAATCTATAGGCGGTCCTTTTCTCGGAGGGGCCTTTGATGGATTCGTAAGCAAATACGACGATTCAGGAAATCTGATTTGGACTCGTCAAATAGGTTCAGAGTACGGTGACGAGTGCTTTGGTCTTGCGGCCGATGGATTGGGAAATGTTTTTGTGACCGGATACACGGGCGGAAATATCGGTGGGGCCCAAATAGGATTTCTTGACGCCTTTTTGAGCAAGTTCGATTCCGCTGGGAATCTCATTTGGTCGCAGCAATTCGGAACGATTGATGTGGATGGCGGCAAGTCTGTCGCCGTTGATCCGTTCGGAAACATTTACGTCGCGGGAATGACTGGTGGGGATTTGCAGGGAAATAACAACGGCCTCAACGACGTCTTCTTGACGAAATTTGGTCCGGATGGAACCCTAATTTGGAGTCGACAGCAAGGAACGGTGAAAAGCGATCAGACTGATACTGTATCAACGGATGAATTTGGAAACATCTTCGTTGCTGGCTATGTTAACGACTCCGGATTCTTCGATGCCTACGTAAATAAGTTCAATTCGTCTGGAAACTCGGTCTGGACGTATCCATTGGGCAGAAGCATCACCGGTGTTTCTGCCGACCAATCGGGCCAACTGTACGTAGTAGGGTCCGATCAAAATGGAGCCTTCATCGCAAAAATCACGGAAATACCCGAGCCAAGCACTCTTTTGATCACGGGATTTTTTGTTGTGTTGCTTGTTTCATTACGAAGGCGCGTGTGAGAGCCAGCATTCAGCGCTGAGAAACTAACCAGATCCGGGCGCACTGATTTGCCGCAGCGCGTTTTGCGCCGCTTTTCGTACGCTTGGCTCTGGATCGCGCAAGCACTTCCGAAGTGTGCGCTCGGCGTCGCGCGCCGACGGGCCAATTCCGCCCAACGCTTTCGCGGCCAACGCCCGAACGGGCGGCCGGCGATTCGACAACAGCGACGCGAGCGTCGGCACGGCCCACGCGGCGCGTTCTCCCATCTGGCTAACTACAATAAACACCGGCCCGTCGCCAGCGCGCAGCGCTTCGATAAGCACCGGACGGTGAGCTTGCGAGTTCGGCTCGATGGAATCGATCGCCAGTGCCGCAGCCGTTCGTACCGACCCGTTCTGGTCGCGCAGCGCTCGCTCGAGGGCCGGCAAAGCGTCTTTGGCTTCCGGCCCAATTCGGCCGAGTGTCGTGATAGCCAGTTCGCGAACGGCGAAATCTGGGTCATCGACCGCGCTGCTCAGACTGGCAACGACTTTGCTTCTATCGCCTGGCCGTTCCTTCAGTGCGTGTGCCGCCGCGAGGCGAATTTTAGGGTCCGCGTCGCGGAGCTGGGCTACGAGATCGTCGGTCGACGGGCCGCATCCCGTTGCGATAATGCAGCCGGCAGCCAGTATCAACTTGAACTTCATGTAGCAGAATTCGCAAGAATTCTGAATCCTTGGATGCGGTCTGAACTATTGCGACTTCAGCTGCGACCCGACGGGACGTCAATCGGCATCGAAGCTCGTTTCGCCGCCTTCGCGGGTCGTGAGTGCGACATACAGTTCGGGCGTAACATCCTCTCTGATGAATTGCACCGAGCCGTCTCCGAACAAATGGAACGCGCCGCTCGAGTGCATGCTGGAAGGACCGAACGTCACCATCGGCTTGTAGTCGAAGTACGGCGCGTAGTTCAGCGAAGCAATGTCCTCGGCATAGCGCGGATGACGATGGGCATTAAACACCAGGGCGCAGGTAGCGGCGGTGAATCCGTCGGCCCACACGGCAAACTTCTCCTCGCGGCTCTCGGCGACAAACACGGTATGCGACAGGCCGTCGGTGACATCTTTTGGAGTAATCTCGCCACCGGGAATGATGACGCCGTCCGGCTCGAGGTCGACGCCCCACAGGTTGCCGACGGTCGAACCACCCAGCGCCAAATAATTGCCGATCGCGCAATTCGTGCCCAGGGCTTTATAGCGGTCTGCCTCGCTGTATTGCGGCCCCGTGTAGCTTGGGCAGCGATACATGGGCACGAGCGCTCCGGCGGCCGGCAGATTCCTGCGGGCAAAAGCGTGGGCTTTCCGATCAATCGTGTCGGCGAGGTCGGACATCTCGATAAACGGAAGAATAAAACTCGCCCAACTGTGTCGTGTTTCCGCAGGCTCGTCGATCGAGAAATCGAGGGCATTATCAAGCGTATCCGAGCTGCTCGGCGGAAACGCTTTGTGCACCAGCTGGTAATTCGCAATCGCCAGCCCGATTTGCTTGAGGTTGTTCGTGCAGGAAGCGCGCCGGGCGGCCTCGCGCGCCGCCTGCACTGCCGGCAGCAAAAGCGCGACCAGTACGCCAATGATGGCAATCACCACGAGCAGTTCGACCAGCGTGAATCCACGGCGCAGGCACGCGCCGCGTGCCGCAACGGCAGCATGTGACAAGTAGAACTTGTACGACAGCGGTGACGAGAGCGCGTGGAGACGTCTTGAAGGGCTAACGGCTGACACGGTACACGTCATGTGGTGGTGTTCGCGGCCGCCGCAATCGGGCGAAAGGACGCTCGCATGCTGTGCGACAACGTCAGCTGCAGCTCAGTGTATGCCCGAAGCGCAAACTCGGCAATTTATTCGCGACACCCCCGAAAAATATTGCAGCGCGCGCCACTATTCAGAGTCCGCACTTTCGCGCATTTGCTGCAATTGTTCGAGGATCTCGGGGGTTTCTTTCAGTTCGCAGAGGACAGAAAGCTCGCGCTCGATGTAATCCCAATCCAATTTGTCGCCCTGCTTCACTAGGATCCCTTCTACGTCGTTCCAGTCGCGATGACGGGCAGCAAAGGATTTCGTCACAACGAGATCTTCAGCCGATGCGGTAATGAGCCGCACATTGGGAGCGTAGTCGAAAGGGGTCGCTCGCTCGATCATCCGCTCTTCAAAAGGAAGGCCTGCCAAAGCAATGTCGATGAACACGCCATTCTCGGCTTCCAGGAGCAGGACGCGGGAGAGGAGCGCAAACTCGCGAGCGTCGGCACGCCGGCCACGAAAATAGGACAACAGCGGGTCTATGAATTGCGCCTCGTCGCCGAAGCCAGTCAACAAAGATAAATCGATGTCCTGCGTAACACGCGGTCGCCCCCAGCGGGCGACTGCTAATCCGCCGATAATGCAGAACTTCCAGCCGCGCTGATCACAAAACTCCTGCAATTGCAATGCGGTTGGATATAACGGATTCATTCGCGAGCTTTGGCAAAAAGGCGCTGCTGCGCGACCAGTCCACTATAGTCGGGCCGTTTTGCATTCGGCACATCAAAGCCGAACTGGAATAGTCCATCCACGAGTTGCCAATTCTTTTCAAAACAGAAAGCGCGCAACTCCTCGTGCTCGATTTTTTGCAGCAACGGCCCCACGCGCCGCCAGTGGTCTACCCAACGTTTCGTCGCTGCCAGCTCGTTCATGAAATCTTCGTTTCCAATGTCACACCCACCTTCAATTATACCGCAGGCCGCGATTTCCGGCGCGCAATGCGATCGATCGATAAAAGACACAATCAAAGTCCGGCTTTATGACATTCGACGGCTGGACTTTAGCCCTTGAGGGCTTTGAGCGCGCTGGAGAGCCGCGACTTGGTGCGGGCCGCCGTGTTGGCGTGGATCACTTTGTGGGCTGCCGCTTTGTCGAGCTTCTTTACAAGCAGCCTGAATTCCGTCTGGCTCTTCTCGAGGTCCTTGGCGGCGATCGCTTCGCGCACTTTGCGAAGCTGCGTGCGAATGTTCGACTTGGTGGCGCGGTTGCGGCTGCGGCGCACCGCGTCCTGCCGCATGCGTTTCTTGGCGCTGGCTGTGTTGGGCATGATCGTGGATAGTTGAAAGTGGACGGTTGATAGTTGTTCGGAGAGCAGATTGTGGCCTGGCGATTGGAACACGCCCAATCGAGCCACTATCAACTAACTACTATCCACTAACAACTATCAAATTCTCGAATCACACATTATCGCGGATCGCGGCCAGTTTGTCCAGGCGGTCGGCCACGTCGCGGTAGCTGAAATCGATGGCCGCGAGCTGGGTGAGATGTTTTTCCGCCTTGTCGCGGTCGCCCAGTTCGGCGGCCAGTACGCCGGCCCGGTAAAGCGCCAGTTTTTTCGTGTCGAGCTGGATGGAATCGGACGCTTCGACGGCCGCCTCATAGCTCGCCAAGGCGAGCTTGAATTGCCGGATGTGCTGAAACGATTCGCCCAAATGCAACTGAACGAGCGCCTTGTGCCGAATGTCGTCGCGTGCCGCCTGAAATGCCTGGATCGCCTCGCGGAACTTGCCGGCCCGTTTGCAGCGCATTCCCAGCTCGTACTGCAGCAGCAAATTGCCCGGATTTCGCGTGGCCCGGGCCGCATACACTTCAAGCTCCGCTTGGTTGGCTTGCGCCGCCATGCGGCGTGCCAGGTCGGCCGCCTCGGGCGTTTTCTCCTGCTCGGCACGGCGCTGAGCCACCGCCACTTGGCTATGAGCGCGCCGCAAATGCGCCTCTTCGAGCCGCTCGCGCACGGCCAAATCACCGCCGCCCGAAGCGGCAAGCGCCCTCGTGAGGATTTCCTCCGCCTCGCGCAGTCGGCTTTGCGCCGTGAACAACTCGGCCAGCTCGACGTAGTTGCCGATCTCGGCGGGCTGATTCGCCACCGCATCCAGCAGCGCGCGCTCTCGGCCGCTATCGGGTTTTGGCTTCTCGAGCGCTACGTCCGCCGCTGCCGGCCGCCCCTGAGCCGCGCGCTCGCGGAGCGCTGATTCTACCGCGCTCGCGTCAGCCACGGCTCCTTGCAGCAACTCCTGGTTGTAACCGCCCTGATGAATCGTCTTTTCGACGCTCAGCTGCGAAATGGCTTTGGCGGCTTCCTGATCACCGGGCTTCGCTTGCTCCACGCGCCGCCAGCAGCTGATCGCTTGATCGAACTGGCCAAGCCGAGCAAGTGTCTCGGCGGCGCGCCGATTCACCGTGGCATCCTTCGGCGCCGCTTCCAATGCCCAGCGCAGCGCGTACAGCTGGCACTCGTCGCTGCCCAGCTCGTTGTATGCGTCGGCCACATCGAGCAGCGTGGCCGTGTCCCAGGGATTTGATTTGAGCGCCTCGCACGCGGCCGCGAAGGCGTCGCGCCATTGGCCTTTGCCGGCCGCTTTGGAAAGTGCCATTCGCGACGTTTTGCTTTTCAACCCGGCGAATCGCGCGCCCTTCTTATTATTGCCGTACTTCTGGGCAAGATTGCTCAGGAAATGCTGCAAGTAAATCAGGTTTGCAGGGTCCTCGGTCAAACATTGCGAGAGCAAATCGTGCGCATATTCGAAGTCAGCCTTCTCGGCGCACCGCTGGGCGTGCTCGAAAACAGCCTGCAAACGCTGGCGCACGGCTGGCGTTACCGGAGGCAGGCTCTGCCGCTTCGAACTGGCTGGCTTTTGAGCCGACATGAAGAAACTTTGCCCGAGAAACCGCCGCTGGCGCGCTATCAAAACCGACGGCAAAAGCGCTTCAAGCGGCCAGCTGTGTATACCTCCATTCTAACAGGTCGCTTTCGCCACACAATCTGATGGGTTACCGTAAGTTAAGTGTAGATCAGGCTTTCTAGCCTGACATCATCGCCTCCTTTTCATGTCACGTCACGCTGGAAAGCCTGACCTACGTGCGATGTCAGTGTCGCTCGGCAAAGTGTACTTAGTGGGTGCGGGTCCCGGCGATCCGCAACTGCTGACGCTGCGCGGCGCCGAATGCCTGCGCGCCGCCGACGTCGTGCTGTACGACTACTTGGCCAGTGCGGAGCTTCTGGAGATCGCGCGGCACGGCGCTCAATTGATTTGTCTCGGCCGCCACGGGCGCGGCCGGCTGATGTCGCAGGACGAAGTGAACGAGGCAATCATCGCGCATGTGCGCGAAGGCCGCACGGTCGTGCGGCTCAAGGGGGGCGACGCCATGATCTTTGCTCGACTGGCCGAAGAGCTCGCGGCACTAGAAGCGGCGGGGGTCCCATACGAAATCGTGCCGGGCATCACAGCGGCCCAGGCCGCGAGCAGCCATGCCGGTATCCCGCTCACCGACCGCGACGAGGCATCGTGCGTGGCATTCGTCACGGGGCAGGAGTCGAGCGATAAGCAGTCGGCGGCACCGCTCGATTATGCGGCGCTTGCCAGCTTTCCCGGCACGATCGTGTTTTACATGGGCATAACGACGGCGGGCCAATGGAGCTCCGCGCTGATTGAGCACGGCAAACCGCCAGACACGCCGGTGGCCATCGTGCGCCGCGCATCGCTGCCCGACCAGCAAACGCACTTCACAACGCTCGGCGCGCTTACCGACGTCGTCCGCACAGCTAATTTGCGGCCGCCGGCGGTCGTGATCGTCGGCGATGTTGCTCGCCAGCGCAGTCTGGCCAATTGGTTCACCTCGCGGCCAATGTTCGGACTCACTGTTCTGGTGACCAGACCGACGCACCAAGCCGATGAGATGGCCAAAGCTTTTCGCGACCTTGGCGCGCGTGTGATGTGCCAGCCCGCTATCGAGATCACGGAGCCTAGTGATAGGAACGCTGTCGACTCGGTCATTCGCCGGCTGGACGAATTCGTCTGGCTGGTGTTTTCGAGCGCAAACGGCGTACATTGCTTCTTGCGACGGCTCGTCGAGCTAGGACACGATATGCGGCGCCTGGGCGGAAGAAAGCTCGCAGCGATCGGACCGGCGACCGTCGAGGCGCTGGCCGAATATCATCTGCGGGCCGATGTGCAACCTTCCGAGTATCGGGCCGAAGCACTCGCTGAAATGTTGGCGCCGCTGGCGCGCGGCCAACGTGTTTTCCTGGCCCGCGCCAGCCGCGGTCGCGAGACGCTTGCCGAGATGCTCGCCGCCGCCGGGGCCACGATTGAACAAGCTGTGGTTTACGAGAGTTGCGACGTCGCTCAACCAGACAACGACGTTGCCGATACACTCGCCGCTGGCCGCATCGATTGGACAACCGTCACAAGCTCGGCCATCGCGCGAAGCCTGGTGCGATTGTTTGGCGCCTCATTGAACCAAACGAAGTTGGCGGCCATCAGCCCGCTCACGGCTGAAGTTCTGACGGAACTGGGGCATGCGCCCGCGGTTGTCGCCGACGACTACACCACCGCTGGAGTCGTCGCTGCCGTCCTCGCAGCCGAATCCCGAAAAGTTTAACGCCTGGTAGATCTATTCTGCGCGCGTAGTGCTTGCCGAACGTTGCGGTCGTATGCCGAAACGTCGGACGTTTGATGATTCATCGTCCAACGTCCGATTCAATTCGTAGGTCGGCCTAGCCTGACCTGCGTCGGGCGTCGTGAACTGCGAGCATGATGTCCGGCGTAGTTTGAGAAAGCCGCGCGTCCACCCTCGCGTAGCGAGGGTGCCCACGCCCCGGCTCGCTCGGGTTGAGGATAACCCGAAGCCCGCCTTTCGGCATGGATGTGCGACCCCCAGCACCTTCCTTCCTGCCCCGCCTTTCCCGCTCGCGTAAATGGAGTAGCGTCATGCCAGGTGAGTTTCCCACGCCGGGGCCCAAGGTCCGCGCAACGCTTTATCTGCCGCAAGAATTGCTGGATGAAGCGCGCGACGCGGCGGTCCACTTGGGCGGCTATCCGTTGCGGCTGACGCTGACAAAGTTCGCCGAGCGAGCCTTTCGCGCCGAATTGCAGCGCCTCAAAGATGCTTTCAATGGCGGCTGCGATTTCCCGCCTCGCGAAGAGGACCTCAAAGGTGGCCGGCCCATCGCTGCCTAGCGATCCAGGAGAATCCCGCCATGACCACCCCCCCAGTCGAACCTGACATTGTCACGCGGAGTGTGAGATTGTACCCTCGCCTGGCAATAACAACTCCTCTAATGCGCCGTGAAACGCTGCGCGCAGTGCACCTACGCGGGCAGCGCGAGAGCGCTCCGGGTAACGACCAGCGCAAGGCCGCGCGCAGCGACCTGCAAGCCCGGTTATTTCACATGATCGTCGAAAACGAACGGCTTCGCCGGAATGAGCAGCGTCCCAACGCCAGCTAACAACGTGATGCGCCGCGCGATCTGGATGCTGTGCAGCGCGCTCAGCGTCGTTCTTGCGCCCGATGCAGTGCGCGCTGCGACTGCACCAGTCGCAGGCGCCGCCAGTCCGCACGTGGCGGCGGCGTGGCCGTTTTTCAATCGCCAGGGGCCAGCGGCCTGCAACGGAGGAAGCTGTCAGGTCAGGCCGCACGCGGGCGTGACGCCACACCCGGCCGTGGCGCGAATTATTGTGCCGGAGCGCGGCGCGACGGCCTTCGGCAGCGGCACGCTGGTGGACGTACGCGATCAGTATGGACTTGTCGTCACGAACTGGCACGTCGTGCGCGATTCGCAAGGCGTCGTGGAAGTGAAGTTCCCCGGCGGTTATAGCTCGCACGCGCGGCCGCTCAAAGTCGATTCCGATTGGGACCTGGCGGCGCTGGTGATCTGGCGGCCGCCGGTTGAGCCGGTGCGAATGGCCACGCAGCCGCCGCGACCGGGCGAGCCGCTCACGATTCACGGTTACGGCCAGGGTCAATACCGCATCGCCGCCGGCCGCTGCACCGCCTACTACGCGCCGCGGCGGAACTTTCCGCAGGAAATGGTGGAGCTCGACGTCGAGGCGCGGCAGGGCGATTCTGGCGGGCCGATTTTCAACAGCCGAGGCGAGCTGGCCGGCGTGTTGTTCGGGGCAGGGCAGGGGACCACGCTCGGCAGCTATGCCCCGCGCGTGAGTAATTTCCTGGCGACACTTGCCCCGGATATTGGCCAGGCCGACGACCAATCGCAAGTTGCCATAGCCGACCGCCCAGCTCCCAATGTGCGGCAAGAGAAGGACGATTGGGCTGTCGCCACGCCGGCGATTGTCAGTTCGCCTTGGCCTGCCGAGGGCAGCGCCCTTGCGACGAGCAAAGCTTCGCAATCGCGGGGTGCCAACACGTGGCTCGGAGCCCCCAAGGTGTCGAACTCGCTGACCGACGGCAACGATGGGGCTCCGTTCGAGAGCGAATTAGCATCAATCGGCTGGTATGACTCGCTCAAATCGGCGCTGGCGCTGGTGGGGATTGTGGCGATTGTTTTTAAGCTGGTGAAGGCAGCGGGGTAATGATTTGCTCAGTACTTGGTACGTGGTACTCAATACTTCGCACTCAGTACTGAGTACGTCGCACCCGGAATTCAGTTCACTCATCGCTAATAACCCCGCGCCGGCGCACCTCCCGACCCACCCCGCTCCTGGATCCGCGCTCGCAAGTCCGGGATAATTGCCCGCGGCACGAATCGCGCCAGCTCCTCGTCGTTCGCCAGTGGCGTGATCTGCTTGATCAGAGAGCTGGAAACGTGCGAATACTCTTCATCCGCCATCAGGTACACGGTCTCGATTCCTGGATCGAGGTTGCGATTGGCAAGAGTCATAGTGAATTCAGAATCCATGTCGGACAGCGAGCGAACGCCGCGGATGATCACGCGGGCATCGCACTCGCGCACAAATCGCACCGCAAGTCCCGAGAACGGCTTTACAACCACATTGCCCAGCGGGTCAGTTACGCGGCGAATTAGGGCTACGCGCTCGTCGGCCGTAAACAGCGCCTCTTTCTCGATGTTGATCCCCACGCCGACGATCAATTCGTCGACAAGCCGGCTGCTGCGCTCGATGACGTTGAGATGCCCGAGCGTGATCGGGTCGAACGAGCCAGTGTAAATCGCGCGGCGAGACATGGGATTTCCGATCGCCGATTGCCTTGATTTACGCGCCGCGGAACGATTGAATCGCATCCACCAGCCGATCAAGGTCCTCTTCATTGTTATACGCGTGCGGGCTGATCCGCAATCGGCCGGCGCGGCAACCCAGCGCGATCCGTTGCTTAAGGCAGTGGCGTTTGATTGCCATCGGATCCCGGCCGGGCATCACAAACGCCACGATTCCGGATCGCTGCTGGCCGCCGCGATGGTCAGGTCGCCGGTCAGAAACAATTTTGGCTCCGATCTCGGCCAGACGCTGGCAGGCCTTATCGGTGATGTCGAGAATGGCTGTCGAAACGGATTCGATGCCAAGATCAACCAGCAGCTTGAGGCTCGCGCCTAGCGCGTGCAGGCCGACCATGTTGGACGAGCCGCCCTCGTAACGCGCGGCCGTGGGCTTGAGATTCAACTCCACGTGCGAGTAATCGGTTTGCACCACGCTGTGCCAGCCGACGCCGATTGGATGCAGCCGGTCGAGATGCTCGCGGCGGATGTAGGCGATGCCCGCGCCTTCCGGGCCGAGCATCCACTTGTGGCCGTCGGCAGCCAGGAAATCGATCCCTAACTCGTTGACATCGAGTGGAAACGCGCCGAGTCCTTGGATCGCATCAAGAAACAAGAGCGCGCCTCG
Organism: Lacipirellulaceae bacterium; assembly: GCA_036503915.1. Classification (GTDB taxonomy): domain Bacteria; phylum Planctomycetota; class Planctomycetia; order Pirellulales; family Lacipirellulaceae; genus JABDGM01. The sequence continues at coordinate 10,877 of DASXWB010000002.1, forward strand.
CTCATGCGCGATCGAAGCGATGCGCGCCACGTCGTGCCGGTAACCGGTGGCGAAGCCGACCCAGCTCACGGTGACCACGCGCGTGCGCTCGTCGCAGGCTTCCGCCAATTGGCCGAGATCCAGGCAGCCGCTCACATCGGTCGGCACCCGGCGCGTCTCCACGCCGCGATTGGCCAAATTGAACCATGGGTAGACGTTTGACGGAAATTCGTCGGCCAGCGTTACTACATTATCGCCAGGCCGCCAGTCGATTCCCTCGGCGATCATCCCGATGCCGGCAGTCGTGTTGAGCACAAGCGCGATCTCATCGGGATGCGCGCCGATCATTTGGGCCGCCGTCGTACGCGTGGATTCCATCGTGCGCACCCACTCAGGCCAGATCGGGCTTCCCGAATCGATGGCCTCGTCGAGCCAGGAGCGCACGGCGTCTGCGGTCGGGCGCGGCAGCGGCGACATCGCCGCGTGATCGAGATAAGCCCATCGCTCGGCCGACGGCATCTCCGCGCGCAGTCGCGTTCGAGCTTGATTTAGGGATTCGGGAGAGCTTGCCATAAGTTCATTTCATTATAGGGACGCAATCGGCCCCCGAGCGCAACACCCAGAAAGGGCGAGCCTATGATAGCCCAGTGCGCATCGCTGGGTAAGGATCGCAACATAAAACTTAAGCCTTGTAATGGGGATATATTTTGGCGTCCAAGTTGTATACTTACACATGTGGATCTCATGCATCCCAAGATTATGAATTTGAATCCGGTAACATGACGTCTCATTCCGCCATTGCGAAATTATCGTTGATATTGGCGGCCGGATTGATTTGCGGGCCCCGCAGCGCCCGCGCTCAATCGCTGCGCGATTGGCGGAGTCTGGCGGATGAGATGGTCAACAAGGAGATCGTCGCCGCCGGCGTGACAAATGAGCGCGTCATCCGCGCGATGCGCGACACGCCCCGGCACGAGTTCGTGCCGGCCAGTCAGCGCCAATATGCGTACTACGACATGGCCCTGCCGATCGGCAACGGGCAAACGATCTCGCCGCCGTTCATCGTGGCTTCGATGACCGAGGCCATCGACCCGCAGCCCGGCGACCGAGTCCTCGAGATTGGCACCGGCAGCGGTTACCAGGCTGCGGTTCTTAGCCCGCTCGTTCGCGAAGTCTACACGATCGAAATCGTGGAGCCGCTGAGCCGGCGTGCCACGCGCGCTCTCAAGCGGCTTGAATACGAGAATGTCCACACGCGGGCCGGCGACGGTTACCTCGGCTGGCCCGAGGCGGCCCCGTTCGACAAAATCATCGTCACGTGTTCTCCCGAAAAAGTGCCTCAGCCGCTTGTGGATCAGCTCCGCGACGGCGGCCTGATGATCATACCTGTTGGCGAGCGATATCAGCAGACGCTGTATCTCATGCGAAAGAAGGGCGGCGAGCTCGAGTCCGAAGCGTTGCGCCCGACGCTGTTCGTGCCCATGACCGGCGAGGCCGAAGACAAACGCCAGATCAAGCCGGACCCAAAAAATCCGCAGATAGTCAACGGCAGCTTTGAACAGGTCACGCGCGACGACGAAGGCAACCAGGAGCCTGCCGGTTGGCACTACCAGCGGCAACTCACGCTGGAGAGCGACCCGCAAATGGCTCCCGATGGCGAACGCTTCGTGACGTTCGAGAATTCAGAGCCAGGGCGCGGCTGCCAGGCGCTGCAGGGCTTCGCAATTGACGGGCGCGAGATCGCCAAGCTGGAACTGTCGCTTAAGGTGCGCGGCGAGGACATCAAACCGGGTCAAAGTCCGGATCAATTGCCAGCCGTTGTCATCACGTTCTATGACGAAAAGCGCGCAGCCGTCGGCGAAGCATCGACCGATCCGTTTTCGGCCACGTTCGACTGGCGAACCGCGAGCAAGACGCTGCGCGTGCCGCTGCGCGCCCGTGAGGCGATTTTGCGAATCGGTCTCCTGGGCGCTACGGGCCGGCTCTCTCTCGACCACCTGACGCTGAAAGCGGTGCCTTGAGCGCCACAGCAGCGTACGGCATGCGCTTTGCCCGTAACGCAGCGGTAGCGTTGCCTCCACCCATGTGGTGCACAGAGAACGCTAGCTAAACTGGCACGCGTGGCCGCTATTCTACCTACCTGGTCGGTTATAAACCTCACCATTTGCGAAATCGTAAGATTTCGCCCAGGTTCCTTGAATTGTGGCAACGCGCTGCTATGTTATCTGGGAGCCTGCGCTGGCGGGCTACCCATTGGAGGGTTTTTCGGGATCAGTGATAGAACAAGGAAACTGGGAGGGTATCGCACATGACACTTAAAAAGAGTTTGTTTGCTGCGCTCGTTGCCGCCGGCGCACTGTCGATGATGGCTGAGAATTCGAATGCGTTTTTCGGATTGTTCGGCCGTGGATCGCACGGATCAGGCGGATCATGGGGCGGCGGTTGGGGTAGCGAAGGCGGTTGGGGAAGCTGCGGTTCCCACGGCGGTTACTACGGTGGTGGATCGCACGGTTCGTACGGTGGCTACGGTAGCCATGGCGGCGGATGGGGTTCGCATGGTAGCTATGGCGGCGGCGGCTCGCACGGATCGTGGGGCGGCGGTGGTGGTGGATACGCATACTCCGAGGGTGGCTATTATGCTCGCCGTGTACGCGGGC
>DASXWB010000003.1:0-1950 GCA_036503915.1 Lacipirellulaceae bacterium
TTGACATCGATCTGCCGCAGCCGCCCACCCAGGACGGCGCTCGGCGGCTTCGCCCAGCTCGCTACGCTCGCTGGGCGAAGCCGCCGCTGTTACGATGACCTTGTCATCGCAAGAATGCAACATACAAGTTGACCCGCCAGCAAAACCGGCGGTTGAGCATTTTCCCTTCGGTATCGTCTAAACTGCGTGTAAGCCGCACGCCGTTGGAGGCGGGCAACTGAGCTTTGGTGTTATATTGTCTTTCTCGCGACGGCTAGTGTGCTACTTCTGCACGTCGGCGAATCTCATCGAAGACCGTATCGGCCGGCAGCGTTGCAGTCTTGCCGCTGACAGTAATGTATCGAAAACTGCCGTTGTGAGAACGTGAAAGCTTCAGGGAATTTTTGTTCGCCTGGGCGCCTATTGAGTCAATGGACACGTCTCGTGGTTCCGTCCATTGAATGTTCGAATTCGTAATTTCAACAACTAAGATTGGATCCTGCGATTTTGGGATCGCTGACAAGGCAACCGAACGAGAACTCGGGAAGAGAGTATTGTTCCCCGTCAGGACAACATAACTTGTGTAGACAGTATCGCGCTCAGACCCACACGGACAAGCGAATCGACTTTCTTGCACGGGCTTGAGCAACGTTGCATTGTTTGGCCCGTTCCACGGTTGTTCGAAGTCATACGTCGCGTTGAATGCCTCGGAGTCAAGCCCCCATGAGTCGAGGTAGGGCATAATCAGCACACGCCAGCTATGCGCCGGCACGCCATCAGCACCTGCGAGGTAAGCCGGTGGGAGTGCGCCATGCGTGGAGTCATATGCGAGCAAAGCGTGGCGTATTTTGAACAAGTTGGCCTGGCATAACGTCGCATCAACCGCGTCACCAGCCGGCTTGATGATTGCTGCCCATGCGGCAAGGCAGATGGCAGCTAGTGCAGTGACGCCGAGAATCGCAGTAGTTCGAGATCGCGGCACGGCCACTCTCGTCTCAGCAACATAACACAAAAGCTCAGTTGCCCGCCGCCAGCGGAGTGCGGCTAATACGAAGTATAAACGATTCCGAAGGAAAACGCGCAACCGCCCGAATTTGCCGGCGGTTCGCCGCAGCGCCTTGATACTCCTCATGGCCTCCCTGGGCGGAGGCTCGCCGGCTCAAAATGCTGGCTCACGCTCGATGGGCGCGTCCAAGTGTTTGCGGGCTCACCGAAGTGGCCCAAGCGAGCTCATTCGAGCGCTCACTTCCCAAGGAGGACCATGAGGATGAGATTCTACAAAGAGCAACACGCATTCTACTGCGGCGTCGATCTGCATGCCAAGACGATGCACATTTGTGTGGTGAACCAGGCCGGCGAAGTGCTGGTGCATCGCAACTTGCCGACTCGGCCGGACCGGTTCTTAAGTGCGATTGCTCCCTATGACCGGCAGGACCTTGTGGTCGGCGTGGAGTGCATGTTCACCTGGTATTGGCTGGCCGACCTATGCGCCGCCCAAAAAATCCCCTTCATTCTGGGCCACGCGCTGTACATGAAGGCCATCCACGGCGGCAAGACCAAGAACGATCGTGTCGACTCGGAGAAGATCGCCATGCTCTTGCGCGGCGGCATGCTGCCGGAAGCCTACGTCTACCCGCACAAGATGCGCGCGACGCGCGACCTCTTGCGCCGCCGCATGTACCTCGTGCACCATCGGGCCGAGGCCCTGGCCCACATCGTGAACACGGCCAGCCAATACAACCTGCCGCCCCTCACCAAGAAGCTCGCCTACGCGGCCAACCGCGCGGGCATTGCCCAGCAATTCGCCGACCGCAGCGCGCGGCTCGCGATCCAGTCGGATTTGGAGCTGGTCGATCACTTCGACGAGCAGCTGCGGCGATTGGAACTGGAGCTCAGCCGCACGGCCAAGCTCGATGATCCACGAAGCTACTATCTCTTACGCAGCATTCCCGGCGTGGGCAAGATCCTGGC
>DASXWB010000004.1:0-4099 GCA_036503915.1 Lacipirellulaceae bacterium
TATCGCTTGCTTACTTTGCTCGCGTTGGGCCTCTAGCTCCCAAAATTGTCGCGAATTGTATTGCCGACTGTTCTGCCCGAACTTTCGCGAGCGAGCGAGATCCTCTTCGTTGATCTGCTCGAATAGCAGCTCGCCGGGCGATAAGTCCGGCGTGGCTCCGCGGTGAAATCTGAAACTAATTCTTCTTGTTGGCTTTGACACGCGCAGCAGCAGCCTCGTCTTCCAGTGCTTCGGTCACGAAGCGCAGAAGCTTCTCATAGCGCCCGTGGCGGATCATGTCGCGCGGCGCGGTGTTGCCGAGCATCGGGTTGGGCGTCATCAGCCACAGCTTCGTCTTCACCGCATCATTGAAGAAGCCGAAAACCAAGTTGCAGATATTGGCGATGGCCGCCATGTGCTCGCGCACTTCCTTCGGTGCACGCTCGTCATAGCGCACGGAATTCTTTTTCAATCCCGTCATGCGCGCCACTTCGCCGGTATCGAAGCCGGCGAAATCGCGAACCTTGTCGTAGTTAAGATTTTGGCCTTGCCAGAAATGCAGGGGATCGGAAGGGGCGATGGTCTTGAATAGGGAGGCGGGGGTGGGCATGGTCACCTTCCTTACACTTGATGGAACCATACCAGAAACGCCCAGGATTAAGCCAAATTTCGACCAAAAGAGCGACGGCCGGCACAGTCTTGCTGGAAGCTACGAGAACTCAGTAGGGCAGCGCTTTTTCAGCGCACCCCCGGCTTCGTAGGTGCTCGGTCGGGCAAGGCAATTCTCCCAGCTGCGTGTGCACCGAGTTCAGCGTCCGGAGGGCGCATTGCAGCGCCGGCAGCTCTGGCCCCGGCCGTCGCTCGATTCCAAGCTGGTGATTGAAACCTCGACGATGCACACCGCCTGCCACGTACCAAGGCCGTGGGATGACGCGCAATCCTACTCTCTGCTCGCGGGATGAGGCTCAACGTCGGCGGCGCTCGAGCTGGGCGGCGTAAGGCTTGGCCCGCACAAGCGTCTACCGAATTTCAACCGATCGCCCGAGCGCCGATCCCTATCGTATGATGCCGCCCACTCCAACTTCATCGATGCGATACGGGAGGCACATTGAGTTACGTCAATTCCAAATACATCTCAGCCGGGAAAAAATTGCGTCGTTCCATTTCGCAAGCAGCGTTCGCAAGCTCCGTCTTGTTGCTTGCCTGTTCGCCGCTCGCGAACGCCCAAACCCGTCAGCAAGGCCCCTGGTGGCCGAATGCCCAATGGGGCGCGACCGATCAGGGCGGTGCTTCTAACTGGATCACCGACGCGAAGGTCTTGAGCGCCCTGAAGATGGTGAAGACTGGCAAGATCTACGAGCTCGGCCACGTCTACGAGCGCGGCATCCCGATGTACGGGCCGCGAACCTTCTCGCTCACCATCCCAGCGCCGTCGGGCGTGCGGTCGCGAGGCGAAAACGCGCCGACCTGGTTCACCGACTACTGGGCAGGCGAGTTCGGCCAGATGGGCACGCAGTTCGATGCGCTCGGCCACGTCGGCATGATCATGAAGATGGCCGATGGATCGGAAAAGGAAGTGTTCTACAACGGCTTCACGCGCGATGAAGTGACCAGTGGCGGCGGTCTGCGCGCCCTTGGCGTGGAGCATGCGCGACCGTTCTTTACCCGCGGAATTCTGGTGGACGTCGCCGGATACAAGAAGGTGCAGACGTTGCCCGCTCGGTATGAGGTAACGCTCGCCGACGTGCGCGGCGCGTTGGCGCAACAGGGCATCAAGGAAGCGAGCATCGAGCCGGGCGACGCGATCATTTTCAATTACGGTTGGGCGAACAACTGGAACAATCCGTCGCGCTACAACGATGCTCGCATCGGCACCGGCGAAAACAACGGCTCACCCGGTATCGGCGTCGAAGTCGCGCGGTGGATCGCAGAGCGCAAGGCCAGCATCGTGGGTGCCGATTCGTGCTGCGTCGAGGTCGATCCGAACCCGAATCCCAAGCTCGATCATCCCGTGCATCAGGAATTGCTCATGAAGCACGGCATTCACATGCTCGAGAACATGGATGCGCGCGGTATCGCCGCCGAGAAGGTTTACGAGTTCTTGTTCATCTTCACACCGACACGGTTCAAGGGCGCCTCAGGTTCGCCCGGTCGACCGCTCGCCATTCGCTGAGCCTGCTTTCCCTCCCCCGCGTGCGGGGGAGGGAAGGGTGGGGATGAGGGCCAAGCCTCTTACGCGAATGCACCGAGCGTCTGAAAGTCGCCCTTCAATACCCGCTGCGTATCGCTGTACCCGAGCCACTCTTTGATGACGGTCGCGTAGACGCGGCGAAAGTCCGTCGTCATCTTCAAATTGCCGTTGTCCAGATCCGCAAGAGTCGGGTGCTGACCATAGAACCCGCCCTTGACCTTGTTGCCGATGAGGAACATCGGCGCGGCCGTGCCATGGTCCGTGCCGCCGCTCGCGTTCTCCGGCACGCGGCGGCCGAACTCTGTGAACACCATGATGGCGACGTCGTCGGCGCGGCCGAGTTTATGCATCTCTTCCATGAAGCCTGCGATGCCGTCGTCCAAGTTGCCCATCAACTGCCGCCGCGCGGTGGGCTGGTTCGAATGCGTGTCCCACCCCGGTAGGCTGGTGTAGAAGATTTTCGTTTTGAAGCCGTCTGCGATCAGTGCCGAAACGTTGCGTAAGTCGGTCGTGAGATTCATGTAGCCGCCGAAATTCGTCTGCGTCTTGTATTCAGCGCAAGCGTGTTGGACGAGCTTCGAGCTCGCTGCGGCCGCCTTGGAGATGCCGCGCAGGAAGCCGAGCGTGGGATTGTCGCTCTTGGCGGCGCCGACGACGTCTGCAATGACCTTCTCTTCGTCGGCGTCGATGCCTTCGCGCGTGAAGCGATCGGGCTGGTTGAACACGATCGGCGCATGCACCGAGCTTTGCACGGCAAGCTTCATCGAACGATTGAGGTTGACGACGATGTTCTCCTTGGGCTCGGGCTCCATCGCATCGAGCGTCCGTCCGACCCATCCCAACGACTCGCCGGCATTCGGCGCGCCGGTGTGCCAGAACTCCATCGATTTGAAATGCGAGAAATTGGGATTGGCGTAACCGCAGCCGTGCACGATCGCCATCTTGCCGTCTTTGAACAAACGCTCGGTGCCGACGAAGCTCGGATGGAAACCGAACTCGTCATTCAGCTTACGGACTTGATTGTTGGCGATGCCGATCGTCGGCCGCAGCTTGTAGTACTCGTCGTGACCATGAGGCACGACCGTATCGAGCCCATCGCAGCCGCCGTCGAGCTCGATGACGAGCAGGATGCGGTTCGCGTACTTGTCGGCGACGGGCGCGGCCCCTGCGGCGAGTGCAGTCGCCGTTTTTTGCAGGAACAACGGCAGCGCCATGCCGACGCCGACGCCCGCCAAGCTTCGTTGTACGAATTCACGCCGCGCGCGGCTCGTGATGTAGGTCTTGGACATGGTCTTCTCCGTGAGCTCAGCCAAGTTGATATTCGGGCGTGCTCATGATCAGGACGACGAGCTCGCGCAGGGTGGTTTCGGTATCGGCGCTGTCGAGGTTCAAGACTTCGCCGCCGTTTTCGCGGGTGAACCATTCGACCAGCTTGGTGCGCGCGCCGGTTTCGAGCGGCACGAGCAAGAAGCGATTGACAAAGTAGTCGACGGCCGCCGAGGTCGTCGTGGCTTTGCCCGAGCGCGCCATGGCGCGAATATCGATCGGTGCAGGCACACGCGGCGTCGGTTTCACGCGTGCGAAGGCCTTGCCGAATCCTGTGGTCACGCCGACGCCGAGGCTGTAAGTCTCAGCCGCATAGCGAGCGGCGCGATCGCTCAGGCGGCTCGCGTTCGCCATCATCATGTCGCCGCCGGCGCTCATCATGTTCGCGCTACCAGCGTCTTGCATGCTTGGCGCAGCCGGCGCGGCGGACGTGTTCGCCGTGCGCGCCAGATAAGCTTTCGTCTCGGACTCGAAGTACGCGGCCATGCGGCGATCGAACGCCTCGTCGCTCTCGCCGGCGATGTACGCCGGAAAGCCGGGGCGGCCGCGATAGAAATCCGCATACGGCCGCTCCTCGACGAACTTGCTGGGCTCCGCGAACAG
>DASXWB010000005.1:0-2500 GCA_036503915.1 Lacipirellulaceae bacterium
CCTTGATGCTTCGCTGGTCCCAGTCGACAAAGCCGTCTTCGGCCCGCCTCTCCTACAGCACGATGGCCGATCTGTCGGCAAAGGCAAGCTTTGCGAGCAATCAATCGTCATCCTCGCCGCGGCTGGCGAGCTTGCGGCAGCCGGGGGCAGGGCGCTGGGGCAAGCCTCTTATCACAACCGGTATACTGGCAGCGGAGCGGGGCGAGTCACCCTATGTCGTCGACCGCATCGACCCGCCGCGAGACAACCGGTTTCATGCTTTGTTCTTTCTCGCAGGACTCGACTTTTTCGCCAATGGCGATGCGGCCGTCTGCACGGCGCACGGCGACGTTTGGATCGTTCGCGGACTTGACGAGTCGCTCCAGAACGTCACGTGGCAGCGCTTCGCGACGGGTCTTTACCAGCCGCTGGGGCTGGAGGTTGTTGACGACCGGGTCATCGTTCTCGGCCGCGATCAACTTACGCGATTGCACGATGAGAATGGAGACGGCGAGGCCGACTTCTACGAATCATTCAATCACGATCTGATTGACAGCGGCGCGCCGCATGCCTACGCGATGCGTCTGGAGCGCACGCCCGATGGCAGCTTCGTCTTTCTCAAGGCCGGCGAGGGGCCGCACGGCAGCGCGCTGTTGCGGCTCAGTCCTGATGGCGAGCGACTGGAAGTGGTGGCGCGCGGCTTCCGTCATCCGTTCGGCATGGGCGCGGGCCCGCGCGGCGAAGTCACCGTGGCCGACAGCGAAGGCAACTGGGTGCCGTCGTCGAAGATCGACTTGATTCAACCGGGCGGGTTTTATGGATACTGCGGCGCGGCAACGTCGCAGGGCGACAATCCGGCGCCACTTCGGCCGCTCTGCTTCCTTCCCAAAGTTGCCGACAATTCATGCGGCGGCCAATTCTGGCACACAAGCGACCGATGGGGGCCGTATCACCGCGGCGGCATGTTCCATTTCTCCTGGGGCCGCTGCACGCTGCACGCCGTCCTGACACAGCAGGTTGGCGACCAGTGGCAAGCCGCGACGGTGGAAATACCGGACGTCCTGTTACAATCTGGGCCCGCGGAGGCAGAATTTCACCCGCGCGATGGGCAGCTCTACGTCGTCGGACTCGATGGCTGGCAAACTGGCGCTCAAGCCGACGGCTCATTCGAGCGGATTCGCTACACCGGCGGGGCCGTACGCTTGCCGAGCAACTTCGCCGCCCACGCCGACGGCTTTGTCATCGAATTTGATGAACCACTCGATCCAGACAGCCTGCGCGCCGAAGACGCCGTTCGCGTCGAACAATGGAATTATCGCTGGAGCTCGACTTACGGTTCGTACCATTACTCGCTGAATGATCCGGACCAAGTTGGGCATGACGCTCTGGCCGTCGAAAAGGCCAGCCTGTCGGAAGACGGCAAAAGACTCTTCTTGCGAATCAACGAATTGCGACCGGTGGACCAGGTTCAAGTTGGGCTCAACCTGCGAACGATTGCCGGCGCGGTGTTGAAGTGCAATTTGTACGGCACAATCAACGCCTTGGCGCCGCCGCTCGAGGCGACGGCAAATGCGCGGCTCCAACAATTGCTGGCCACGAACAATCTGGTCGCGTGGTGCATCGTTCCGTTCGACGCGGCTAAGCGTGGCCCAGAGGAACGGGCCGCCATGTTGAAACGCCTAGGCATCGAACGCGTCGCCTACGATTGGCGGGCGGAGCACATTCCCACGTTTGATGCCGAGTTGGCAGCCTATGCTCGTCACGGAATTACGCTGCACGCTTTTTGGATGCCGGTCGATACCGATACGCCGTTGCAGGAACAACATTGGCCGATTGTGCTCGACCTTGTGAAGCGCCACAACGTCTCGCCCGAGCTTTGGGTCATGCTCAACAATGCTTTGGTCGACGGCCTGCCCGAGGACCAGCAAGCGCATCGGGCCGCGGAGATATTGGAGCCTGTGGCCCGCGCTGCCGCGGAGCGTAATTGCCGCATCGGCTTCTATAACCATGGCGGATGGTGGGGCGAGCCCGACAATCAAATTCGCGTTCTCAAGCTCCTCCAGGCGCTCGATCTGGAAAACGTCGGCCTGGTATACAACTTCCATCACGGGCATTCGCATGTCGCCGACTTCGCACAGCTCGCTCGCCGAATGCAACCATATCTACTGACCGTCAACATCAACGGCATGCGCGAAGTTGGACCTCAAATCCTGCAAGTCGGTGGCGGTAAGCATGAGGCGTCGATGTTGCGCGAACTCGCAGCCGCCGGCTACCGCGGACCGATCGGCATTTTGCACCATCGCGATGAAATCGACGCCGAGAAAGGCCTCAGCGACAACTTGGCAGGCATTAAGACATTACTTGAGAATCGGTGACGTAAAGGGCTTAGAGCACCCAACAAAACAAAACCGCCAAGAACGCCAAGGACGCAGAGTGCCGCCAACACAATTCATGGTCTTCGTTGGCAATCTTGGCGTACTTGGCGGGACAATTCATTCTGTTTCGAAGCTCTTAGCGAATT
>DASXWB010000006.1:0-2530 GCA_036503915.1 Lacipirellulaceae bacterium
GCAAGGCACGGAGGCGCCCCACCGCTCGCTGTCACCGAGCTTTCGCTAGCTTCCTGTGGGATAATACACAATAATAGAGGTGTCCGGCACAATCTGCCCAGTCGTTATCGAAGATTGTTTTTACAGCACGAATGATGCAGGGCGGAATATGAGCCACCGTCGCCGAACCGTTCTGGCCTTCAAACTGGTGGAGCTGCCCTTCGACACGCTCAGTGCAGTGAGCAAGCGTAAACGCCCTGCGTTTACGCTTGTCGAACTATTGGTCGTAATCGCGATCATCGGCATTCTGGTGGCGTTGCTGCTGCCGGCCATTCAAGCCGCCCGCGAGGCCGCGCGGCGGTCACAGTGTGTCAATAATCTCAAACAGTATGGACTGGCACTTCACAACTATCACGACTCGCACAAGTCGTTTCCGACAGGTTGGGAAGTGAGAGAGGCCCCTATTGGTTATTTTGCCAATGCCAACACGAAGCTGCTTCCTTATTTTGAAGAGAGTTCGCTACACGGAATTTACGGCCAGACCGAGGCTTGGTACGACCAGAAACCGGGCGTGGGCTCGACCGTAATCTCGATCTTTAAGTGCCCATCCAGCACCGGGCCGAACCCGTACTACAACCCTCATTTGGCGCAAATTCTTGGGAGGCCTGGCCAACGCGAACACACTTTCGGCATGACCGACTACGCGTACTGCAAGGGAGCATCGGACTCTTACTGCCTTGATCTTCGCAGTTGGCCATTCGGCGCTAAGGATTACATATTCCCTCCGGGTCCAATCGCGAAATCCCGTAAAGGAATGTTTTCGATTCAGTTTGGGGCCTCGTTTCGACAAATTACGGATGGGTCAAGCAAGACAATCGCAATGGGCGAGGCCAGCGGAGGCGAAAATTGGCAGGTCTGTCACTTGGCGGGTTGCACCACACCGGGCACCGATGGTGCCGGCGATGTCGTTTTTGCCTGGTACCCGTGGATCGCAGGTCAGCCCAACAGCGCGGAATACATCGGGCCGCTGGGCCCCGTGCCGAGCTTGTTCGCAGGTACCATCGAGCCAATAAACAAGAATCCGGTCACCGACTCGTTTATTGACCGTCCCAGCTACTACAATCCCAACCCGGCGATTTCTTGCCGAGAGAGCACACGGCTAGCCTCGCCCACCGCACCAGCCGACCCGTACCCGCTGGGCGGCTTAAACTCTGTGAGCAATTTCCGCGGCGACCATCCGGGCGGATGCAACTTTCTCATGGGCGATGGTTCGGTCACGTTCCTCAGCGAAAGCATCGATCTCGTCGCATACCAGGCTCGATCGACGAGCGCCGCCGAAGATGTCTTCAGCGAATAAGCGGAAACTACTCTACGTCGGTCAATGGTGAAATGGCGCGGCAGCCCCCGGCTCTGCCGGGGGTTGATTCGCTTTAGCGCCCGGTCAATTAAAAACCCCGGCAAAGCCGGGGGCTGATTCGTTGTGCGAGTTTAAGCGTTTGCTGTCGCGCTACCGCTGTTTGCGGAGTCCGCACAGCACTACGCCTATTCCCGCCAACCCCAGTAGCACGAGACTCGTCGGTTCCGGAATCACCACCGTCGCCGTGGCCAGGAACTGGCCTGTATAGGTGGTTCGCAAGGTGTCGCCCATGTCGTCGACGAGAATGGGAATCAAAAGCGAAACCTGCGCCGTGTTGCCGCCGAGTGGCGTGATAGTGTACGACGACACGGCCGCTGTGTTGTCGTAGAAATCGCCGTCCCCAGTATTGGCCTCGGTTCGTCCAAGCAGGCCGCCCGCGGCGGGCGCAACCCAATAGTCCAAAAAACCATCGGGCTCAAAATGTTGCGTTAGCGAGCTGAACTGGCCAAGGAGCACCGGTTCGGCGGCGCTCGTGATGTTATACGAGATGTCACGATACCCGCCATAGGCGATGTCGACGCCGAAAGCAGGGTGGCGGACCTTGATCCCCCAATCAGCATTTGCGGCCGGTGCAAAGTTATTGGCGGTGCCCGCCTCGGAATCGCCTTCCGGCGGCAATCCGAACTCGCCCGGGTCCATATCGCCGTCCAGGTCTTGATACGGTCGAACCTGCGGCAGCCAGGTGCCCGAAGTGTCGGCATTGGCGGCCGACGAGAGAATCTGGATCGTGCTCGGAGCAAGCACGTTGTCGACGTCGACGGTGATCGTGCCTTGGAATGTCGTCCTGGTCGACGGCGAGCCAGCAACAAGGTCGGTGGTGCCCGCGGTTCCTTCTTGTGCCGATGTTGGGATTCCGCTGAATAAGCCAGTGATGGTAATGTGGCTGTCTTGCGGGACGAGGTTTAAGGTAAGCGGCGCGGCGGCGGCCTGGGTAGCAGCCAACGCGAGTGATGCCATTGCCGACATGGCAATGAAGCGCAAATTGGTGGTGCGAGTCATTAGCAATCTCCAGGAACAAAGAAGCTGCCGGCCTATCGCTCAAGGTGGCGCACGACAACCGATGGCTGCTGAGCAATTGCCGGCATACAAGGCCCACGCCGTAATACCGTTTATGCTAATAGAACTGCGAGAAAC
>DASXWB010000007.1:0-5922 GCA_036503915.1 Lacipirellulaceae bacterium
ACGTGCGGGTTCTTCTGGCCCTTTTAAGGCCGGCAGTTAAAGAGTGGTCTCAGCAAATGGCTGACACTTAGAGCACCGTTTGGCCTTCGACTCTAGACCCTCGACGGCCATCGAGGCGATTCCGATTTCATCTTCCTCACGATGCAGGCTCTCATGCTGGGAGTGGAGAAGCTTCGCACACTTGCTAGAATGACTTCAGAAGCGGCCAAGCTCGGACAGGAGTTCGATATGTCATTCGATGGTCATATTGAGAACGGCGTGGCGGTGTTTGATGAGCCGGTATCGTTGCCCGACGGGCTCAAGGTCCGTATCGTGCCCGTGGCCGACACGCCACCCAGAACAGGAGATCGCAAAACGCTCGCGGAGCGGTTTAAGAATGTGATCGGCGCTGTCGACGATCTACCGGCGGATTTGGCGGAGAAACACGACCAGTATTTGCACGGAAAGCAATGAATGCCGTCTTCGCCGACACGTTCTATTTTCTCGCCTTGGTCAATCGCAAGGACAATGCGCACGAGCGGCGCGTGGCATTCTCTCAAGCCTCCGACCAGCCGGTGATCACGACGGCCTGGATTCTGCTGGAGGTCGGCGATGCGCTGCGGCGTGGACGCGACCGCGCAGTCTTCGCAGCGATTCTAATGGACCTGGCCGGCGATCCCGACACCACCGTGATACCAGCCGACCAAACTCTGTTCGACAAAGGTCTCGATTTATTTCAGGCGCGGCCGGATAAAGAATGGTCGCTAACGGATTGCATTTCGTTTGTGGTGATGCAGGAGCAGGGTCTGACGAAAGCCCTTACGGCGGACCATCACTTTAAGCAAGCCGGGTATATCCTGCTGCTGTGAATGGTCGATCGCTTCTTGTTTAGGGTAACCAATTCACTGATCAGCTGTCAGCCCCGGCTGCGCGTCCTTCGCGCAACAAGAAACCCCTCGGCAGCAAAGGGCGCTGACGCGAGGGGTTTGACTTGCAAAGTGCGGCGGCCAGCAATCACGGCCGCCGACGCTTGTGTTAGCTGGCCAGCTCGGTGGCAATGCTTTCGAACGTCAGGTTGGCGTTCGTGCCGATCGAGCGGATCGCGGTGAGGCACACGATCACGATCAAGGCCAGCATCACGGCGTACTCGACGGCCGTCGGGCCGTCTTCCGAGGCGAGGAACCGATGCACCTTCAGAGCAAAGTTCTTCATTGCAATTTCTCCGAGTTGTGAGGCCGATCGGCTTGTGGCCGACAGCCCGCAAGTGGTGAATGAAGCCAACCGCCGCGGTAAATCTCGGCGAGTTGCTCCACATCGACCCCCGGCGGCCGCCGACGTTCCGCAGTGCGGAATCGTCGGCGAGCCTGCGTGCCGCCGCAAGGCCGCTACAGTTAACGCCCAAAATGCGAAATCAACCCCTCCAGCTTTCAAAGATTCCTCCGCGCGATCCTGATGCGCGCGGAAGGCAACGCTAACATCCATTCGGCGGCCAGGCTGCCATCCGCACCGCGATGCAAGCACGGCGAACGCGGAAGGCCCTATGGCTTTGCGTCCCAGCCTTTCGACTGGTTTGCCTTTTTCGAGGATGATCACGCGGCAGGCCCTTTAATGGGCGCGCAAAGCAACCTTCGCGATGACGCGGTCAGGCTTAGCCTGAAGCGGCCCGGGAAGAGAAGCCAAACGCGCGGCCGGGCGCCACGAGGGCGCGCAGCCATGCAGCCCGACGCTCACGGAGCACCGAGCTTCCATTGCAAGACTAGGTTATTTTCCAGCTCAGTCAAACTTGCCGTGTAACGAGTGGTCCGAGAATGCCGCGCAGGAGTTTCGCAAAATAACGAACCTGTGGGAGGCGCCTCGACGCTGATGTAGCAATGCGCAATTTTGCAGTCCGGAAGCACCGCTCCCAGCCCCCCAAGCCGGACGGAGTTGGAAATTGCTTCGAACAAAAAGACTCGGCCGGCGAGCTGGTTGAAAAGCGGCCGGCCGACTCAAGATCATCATTTTGAAGCTGAGAGCTAACAGCTAACAGCTCGTGGAACTCCTCGCTCCCTGCTCCTCGCTCCCTGCTCCTCGCTAAAATCTCCACTCCGCGCCGATTTGCACGCCGTGGATAATCAGCGAGCCGTTCGAATCCACCAAGGCCACCTCGGCTTCGTTCGCGAAGTTCTCCGGAATCTGGTCGACCGACAAGCCGACGCCGCTCACGGCCACGGCCCGGTAGGCGAGCACGCCGCGGCAGTTGCAGGTGAAGTTGTAGCTCGTGCCGATGAGCATCTCGCCGGCGAACGCGATGTCATCCTTGTCGGCCGAGATCACGGCATCGGCGCCCGTTTGGGTCCAGGTGGCCGGGCCGAACTCGCCGAACACGCGCTGGTAGACTTCAATGTGGTTGTTGTACATGCCGAAGCTCGAATTCCAGAACACGTTGCACCTGCACGAGATGCTGTAGTTCATGTTGGCGCCGAGCTGGAAACCGTAAAGCTCGTTGTCGACTTCGATGTCGTAGACCAGTTCGCCTTCGCCGTCCCACGGCGTGTAGGCCGGCGGAACCAGTACGCCGGGCGCGCCGGTGGCCCACATCGTGCCGTACTCGAAGTCGTCATCAAAGCGCATGTACCGCAGGCCGCACAAGGTCGCCATCGAGAATGACGACCCGTAGTGCGGGGCACAATCCGTGGCGCCGTAGCCGTGGCAATCGTCGCCCCCGTAACCCATGCCGCACACGTCCATGCCGCACAGCGGCAGACGCAGGAAGTTCAGCTCGGCGTTCTGTGCCCGAAAGCTGCTCCGCACGCGCTGCGCCAGGATGCGAACGTCCGTATCATTGACCGGGTCAACGGGCATCTGGTAGTCGTACAATTCGTTCACAAGGCGGCCGTTGTAGCTGAGGCCGGCGAAGTTTTTCATGCCGTAGATCCGCTCGGTGTCAGTCGGGATCGAGTCAATCACCTGGGCCGTGTTCAGGTCGTCGTCGAGGATCCAGTAGCCGAATTCCCAGGCGTACTCGTGCACGTCGCAGCTACTCGAGCTGTTGCAGCTGTCGCCGTAACCGTAGCCATAGGGCGTGCCGCAGGCGCTATCGCATTCGTCGTGGCCGCCCGCAAACGTGCTGCCGAAGCGAATCTCAACACCCGAGCGATAGTCATGATCGACGTGGCTCGTCGAGAGCGCCGTCCACTCGGCCGGCGGGTAATACGGGTAGGCCGCCGGCGTGTTGAACATCGCCGTAAGACGGCGATGGTCCGAATCGTCGCGCGTCATGAACAGGTAATACACGCCGCCAAACCAATTCGAGTCGTGATGCGGGTTGTCGAAGTAGCCGCCCAGACCCCCGTCGCCGTGTTCGTCGCAGTTCGCGCCTACGTCGCCATAGCCATAGGGATAGCTTGTGGCCGGGTAGCCGTTGTGGCCGTTCTCGACGTGCGTCGTGGCGCCATTCGAGTTCAGCATGCTGCGGCCGTTCGCAGCACCGTTCGATTCGGCACCTTTGGTGTGTGCACCGTTGGCCGATGCGCCGTTGACAGAATCAACGCCATAGCCATTGGGGTCATACCCATTGGTGTCATAATCATTGGCCGAATCGCCGTTCCTTGGCTCGCCGTTGCGGCTCGGCGGGGGCAGCGAATCGTCTTCATCATTGGCGGAAAGTTCTTCCTCCTGCTGCGTGTTCGCATATGTCGCATAGGGCGCGTACGGCGTGGACCCCGGCCGGTAAGGAGTCGGCGTTTGCGAATACTGAGGGGCCGCGGGCCTGTATGGCGTCGATTGCGAATACTGAGTGGCCGCGGGCTGGTACGCTTCAGGCGATTCCGGATACGGCGGCGTAGTCTGCCGGTACGTTGAAGTCGTCCCGGGATACGTGGGCGCCGCCTGCGGATAAGTTGCCGTGGTCTGGGGATAATCGGGCGTCGTCGGATAATTGGCCGCCGTCTGTGGATACGCCACCGTCGGATAGGTGGGTTCGACCTGCGCGTAATTGTTCGCCACGCGCGGATACTGCGGCGCCGCCGCGACGCGCGCCACCGGCTGCCCGGTCGTCACTGCGCCCGGCTGCTGAGGCACTTGCGGAACATACGGCGTGTACAGCGACTGCGTCGCCGCGGGCGCGACGGCCTGCGGGGCCGCCGCTGTTTGCGGCGTTGGGGCAACCGATTGTTGTTGGGCCAACCGATACGGTGCCAGCTGCGCGATCGCCTGCGGTGCACTCGTTCCAGCCACGATGACCGCCGCGGCGGCCGCTCGAATCCAATGACGTTCCATCTCGACGGTCTCCTTCTTCCCTGAAGGCGATTTTTCGTTGCGACGAAGCGCCCGCATTCGCGCGCTCGACGCCAGATGTCAGGTCGCCACGGCGACTCGCTGCGGCGCCTGAACTAAAGGTGGGTCTCGCGCGATTCGTTCTGGCGGTTGCTCCGCCCAGTGCTCGCGCGGCACCCGTTTGTTCGGCAACTGCGCGCTAGTCGGCGCAACTGGGCGGGTCCCCCGCTGTTTCCAATCGACGCACGGCCGGGCGTTATCCGCAGAATCACTACAACAGAACGTGAGTTTTCGCCGCCCGCCGCGTTGCGACCGTCAACTCGCGCACCCCTTCCGCAACCGGCCCCGGCAACGCAGCCGGAAAAGTTTGCGGCACAGGAAGCTGTTAGCTGCCATCAGTCAGCTATCAGCCAGCAGAGAGCGAGGAGCATGAAGTAAGGATGCTGGGATGCTCGGACCTCGACGCTCGATGGTCCGCCTCGCGCTTCTTCCAATTCCGACTCCCTCGCACTCACGTGCGCTTTGCTCACTTCCGGCTCCCTCCCCTTGCGGCTTCTTCCACGTCGGCTCCCTCCCCCTTGCGGGGAGGGGCTGGGGAGGGGGTTAACTTGAGCTAACACCCTCTACATAAACTTCCTTCCCGCGCGACATATACCGCAACACAGCCCAAAGCGACTTCACTCGTGCACAAAGCGAGCCAACCGAAGCCAAAAAATGCCTCTGGCAACTGCTTCGCGCCGGGCAGGTTCGTGGCCACAAATTCCGCCGCCAGGCCCGGGCACCATCCGTTGCGGATGGTCGGGTTCTTACGTCGTCGATTTCGTCTGCTTTTCGCACAAGCTGGTTATCGAGCTCGATGGCCCGAACACATCGAGTCCGATGCCGCCGAACACGACGCTCGGCGCACAGAGTGGCTAACCTGTCGCGGGTTTCATGTCATGCGTTTTCGCAATCATCAACTGGACGAGGATGTTCATGCCGCCGTGGATGCGATCGCGCGCATTTAGTACGCCGAAGGCGTTAAACCCCAAAGCCCAGGGTAAGCCGGAGCGGCGCTTCGCCGTGTAGGCGCCACCCTGGAGTCGGTGTCAAGAAACATGATGAACCCCAACGGGGTTCCACAATACCGTTTGCGATGATATGGGCTTCAATCCCACACATATCGTTCGTCGATTTCAACACCATATTTCTTGCACAACCGCCGGAACTCATCCTGAAATCGTTGGTAGTGGGTCCGATTGATTCTGGCGCGCGGTGAGTTTGGCACGACGTTTTTGATCAACCGATGCTGCGAAGAGCGCAGTAGACAGCCACATACACGACGATCCCGAGCGATAGCCATTGGAATGGACGGTTTATCATTGCCCTTTTTCGGGCTTCGTCGAATTGTTTTTGATACATCAGCTCAGATTTTGCGAGGTACTCGCTGTACCTCTGATCGTGACGTGTGTGCAGGTCGCGAATCTCGGTCAGAAGCTGTTCGATCTTTGTGAGGTCAGACATTACCTGCCCCCGTGCTTGACTGGACAAGCAGCCCCCATTGGCCACGCTTCCAGTATGCCAAAGCGAACGTCTAAGAAGAAGCAGCCCGATCAGCAGAAGACTACCCGCAAGGTAATGGACTTTATAGCGCCCGACGTCAAGGCACGCCGTCAAATAGTACCAGAATCGAGGTCAAAAACCCCG
>DASXWB010000008.1:0-2828 GCA_036503915.1 Lacipirellulaceae bacterium
TGATCGAGTATTCCGAGCCGCAGCTCGACGAGAACGATCAATACGGCCGCCGCCTGCTGGACGCCGGCACCGAAAAAATGCTCACCGGCGGCACGATCTCGCTGCAATCCGAAAGCCACCCGGTCGAGTTCCGCAAAGTCGAGCTGCTGGAGCTTGGCGAGTAGATTCTGCTTATGGACTTGCCACCGCGCGCAGAAACACTGCCGCTCCGTCACGCGAGGCAGTTTTCGCTGCGCGAGCTGCTTGTTCTGACATTTGCCGCTTCGCTGATCCTGGCGATTGCCGTCTCGAGCCGAGGATCAACACGGTTCGGCGCACTCTCGTCGCCATGGGCGCTTGCGGCGCTGTCACCCATCGTCGCCGTGCTGGTCGTCGGCCGATTTCAACTGGCATCGCCGCGGGCGCTCGCCGCTCTGTCCATCGCAATTTATGCGGCGTCGCTTTGCACGCCGGCCCTTGGCTTCGAGCTCGGGAGTTCGTCGGCAATTTGGGGCTACCAGGCGCTTCACTTTAGTCTGTGGATTTTCCCGGAGTTGGTTTCCAACTTTCTTGATTCCTGGACCTTCGACCGGCTCTGGGGACCTGTTGTTTGTCTGATGGGAAATCTGACGAATGTCGCGTTTGTCGTAAGCGTGATTCTCTTCTTTGTCGGGACCAAGAATCCCAAGGCCTATGCGTTTTGCCGGCGCACAGCGCTTCTCGGTGCCTTGATGGCCATCGCTGTGCTGACAGCCTTCTTGTTCGAAGGCGACATCAAGGTGATTTACCCCGGTTATGGCTTGTGGATCGCTAGCCTACTTGCCATGGCGCTCGCTGCAAAACGCGCAAGATCGCCGCTTTAGCGCCGGACACGAGCTGCCGGCGACCATGCGGCCGGGCACAGGCATTGCTCTCAACTCGCTCGCTCTCCGCGATTTTTCCTGCGCACAAGGAGCGTCATCATGCCGGACGTCGTTATCACTCACAACGAAAACATCGAGAAAGCCATCGAGGAAGCGCTGGATGCCATCGACCTGCATCCGCTCGTGCGCGCCAAGCGCGTCGCCGTAAAGCCGAACGAAACATGGGCCTCCGACCACGACAAAACGGGAATCACGCAGCCCGATACGCTGCGGGCCGTTCTGCGGGCGCTGAAGCCGTTTCATCCTACGGAGCTAGTCGTCACCGGCGGAGCCGGCGCCGCAGAGACCGAGGATGTGTTCCGCATCGGCGGCCTGAGGGACGTCGTCGAATCGGAGGGCGCGGAGTTTTTCGACCACAACCGGCCGCCCTTCCAGGAAGTGGCACTCGAATATGGCCCGGATCCCGAAACTTCCGGCCCGCAAAAATCAGTGGCGGTCAACCTGCGCGTGCTGCAGTACGAAACGCTGGTGTCGGTTGCCAATTTGAAGCTGCATGCCACGGCCACGGTCACGCTCACGCTGAAGAACATCGCGATGTCGTACCCGGCGGCCGACTACTACGGCCACCCGCGGCACAAACAAGTACATCCGCATCAATTCTTCGACGACATGCATTCGTTCATTGCCGCGATGGCTCGCCGATTTCCGATCAAGCTGGGCATCATCGTCGGCCATCCGGCGATGATCGGCACCGGTCCGCTCGCCGGGCATGCCTTCGAAACCGGCCTCGTGATCGCCAGCACCGACCCAATCGCGGCCGACTGCGTGGGCGCGAGGCTGCTCGGCTTTCACGCCCAAGGCGTGCGCCACTTATGGGAGGCCGGCAAGATGGGCCTCGGCGAAACCGACCCCAGCAAAATGCGCTTCCCCAAGCTCAGCCTCCAAGACGCCATCCGCCGCTTCACCAAAGCCGCCTACGGCCGCGAGATGACTTTCGAGCACGCGTAGGGTGGGTCGAGTCCGCGAGACCCACCACCATAACTGTAAGAAGAATATGAAACCGCCAAGCACGCCAAGTGCGCCAAGAAAAATGCAACGTACCTTCGCTGTGACTTGGCGGCCTTGGCGTCCATGGCGGTTCCGTTTTGCTAGAAGTCGTGCCCGCTCAGCAATTCGCAATCTCCGCCCGCTGTGCACTCCGTGTCCTGTGTGGCATAATGGCCGCTCGCTTAATAGGACCAATTATGTCGTCGCTCGCAAACAAAGTAGCTCTCGTCACCGGCGGCAGCCGCGGCATCGGCGCAGCGATCGCCAGGCGGCTCGCTCAAGACGGCGCCGACGTCGCCCTCACCTACGTGAGCGCCGCCGAAAAGGCCGGCGCTGTGGCCGCTGGAATCGAGCAACTTGGCCGCCGCGGCCTGGTGATCCACGCCGACAGTGCCCACTCGGCAGCCGTCACGGCCGCCGTGGAAAAAACTGCCGCCGAGCTTGGCCGGCTCGATATCCTGGTGAACAACGCCGGCATATTCGTTCCCTCGCCGTTCGAAGATACGACGCTCGACGAAATGGAGCGCATGTGGACCGTGAACGTCCGCGCGGCAATCGTCGCTACGCAAGCCGCCATCAAACACATGCCCAACGGCGGCCGCGTGATCAATATCGGCAGCTGCCTCGCCGAACGCGTTTCCGCGCCGGGCATGACCCTCTACGCAATGAGCAAGGCGGCGCTCGTCGGCCTCACGCGCGGCCTTGCGCGCGACCTGGGCCCGCGCGGCATCAGCGTGAACGTCGTCGAGCCCGGCCCGATCGACACCGACATGAACCCGGCCACCGGCGAAGGCGCCGACAAACAGCGCCGCTCCACGGCCCTGGGCCGCTACGGCACGGCCGAGGAAGTCGCTGCCCTCGTGGCCCATCTTGCCAGCGAAGCCGGCCGCAACATCACGGGCACCGCCCTACTCATCGACGGCGGCTATGCGGCCTAAG
>DASXWB010000009.1:0-2206 GCA_036503915.1 Lacipirellulaceae bacterium
GTCGCACGCCGGCCATCTCGTGCGCTGCTTTCACGCCAAACACAACTTGCGGCGCCTGCACGCCCGTGAGCGTGATGGCCGCCTGAACGGCGCGCTCCACGAGCGGCTTTTCGGCATTGCTCACCTCGCCCGTACGGATGATTTGCAGATTCGCGTAGGCAGCGAGCGAATCGAACACATCCATCGTCGCCAGCAGCCGCTCCAACCCGCCGGCTTGCTGGCGTTGGCGGAACAGCGTGGCTGGCCGCTCGGCGCGATTGATCGCCGCCGAATGCCGTTGCAGCGACGAAGCCACCGGTTGCGACTCATCGGCCCGCGCCGGCGATTCTTCCTCAAGCAAGGCATTGACGAACAGCGGCTGCTCGTGCGCCATCACGTTCACCACGCGCCGCACGGCGGCCAATCGCGGCGCGTAAATGCAAACCCGGTTGCTCGGCGTCACCACCACGCGGCCATCCACCGTGTCGTAATGCGCGACCGCATCTTCCTGTTCCAGTCCCTCGACGCGCCAATCGGCGCGCACGCCGGCCGGCGAATGAAAGTCGCCTCCATCGCACAAATACTCATCGCCGGGACCGACCAGCGCGGCATTTGCGTCGACAACCGGACCGCACGCACCGCAAGCCGCCGGGTCGTTGTCGCAAATAATGGCTGCCTCGGCCGGCCAACCGGCGATTTCATCGCCGCTGGGCACCTGCGACGGGTCATACATCACGAGTGGCGGCGCATGTTGTGGCCACACGCCAGGCTCGCCCACCGCGCGCGGCACGCGCCCGCCAAAGCGAAGAATGGCCACCGGCCGTCCAAAACGGTCCGCCGCCACGAGTGGATCATCGCCCGACGCCGCTTCGAACCACGGCTGATCAGGATCACGGTGCTGGTTCACGGGGAGCGCCTGGTGCGGATCTTCGACGTAAATCACGCGCGTGACAAACGCGCCACTCGCCGCCAACTCGAGCTCCTCAAGCGTCAGCTCGATCGGAATCGGATACCGCAGCGCGAGGCCCGGTGGTGGATACAGCCGATCGATCAGCTCGATCGTGGGAAAGATTTCGACGTCCGGAAGATTCGGAATGTCGGTGACCGAGAAGCGGTACACGGCGCCGATCGCGGCGCCCGCCAGCAGCTCATCGGTGTGCCATTCGCGTGAAAAAGCTTCCATAGCCAGTGCGATCCGGGCACCTTGCGGCGCGCGGATTCGCACTGGCTGGAAGTATCCCGACAACGGTCCGCCCCGGTGAAGTCGCAGGCTGCCAATCGCTCCCGGAGGCATGGCACCGGCATGAATCCAGTGCACTGGTCGCTCCTGCGCCGCGGCCTGTAGGCCCGGCGCAAAGCAGACCAATACTGCCCATCGCAGTATGCCCTTGACTCGCGGCCGACGCGAAATCGCCCGCGCGAGCACCAGCACCGTTGTCGTTGGGAAT
This sequence comes from Lacipirellulaceae bacterium, assembly GCA_036503915.1. GTDB lineage: Bacteria > Planctomycetota > Planctomycetia > Pirellulales > Lacipirellulaceae > JABDGM01. Next base: position 1,428 of record DASXWB010000009.1, read on the forward strand.
ATCACAAGGCATGTGAGTAGGTGAGAAAGTGAGTAGGTGAGTAAGTATCGAATGCCTTGGCCCTACTCACTTACTCACCTACTCACCTACTCACCCTTCGCTCAATTCAAATTCGGATCAACACCAGTTATCGGTTTCCAATCTGCTGCCATCATCACTGGCAATTCGGATCGCCGTAGGCGCCCGCACCGCCGCGGTGATGATGGAACAAGTTCGTCAGCCAGCTCGGCACAAGCCGCAGCGGTTCGCGCTGTGTCTCGTTTAAGTGCACATGGTTCACCGGCCGCGGGTAGTTCAAACCGGGACGATGCTTTACCGAAACTTTCACGTGATCGACCGGCGGCGGCATGAGCACGCGCGTACGGTTGCGCATTGTGTGTTTCTGCAGACCGGCGGGCGTGCCTAGCGGAATATGCGGCGGCCCGGGCAGGCCGATCGGCGTGCCCGTAATCGGCATGCCCCACTGCGGCGCGCCGGCAATCATGTTCGGCGGCACCGCCGGCGGCGCGAAGCCAGCGGTCGGCATGCCCATCGGCATTGTGCCCGCCGCACCATCGCAGTGGCCGCCGTAACCATACTCCGGGCCGCAAGGCTGGCCGTATTGGGCCTGCGTCACCGCATCATCCTCTGTGCTGCCAGTCGCTGCGACCGGTTGTTCATAAACCGCCTGATTGGCGAACGATTGATCCGAAGTCGCGGACGCCGGCGTTACATGACTGGCCGGAACTACGCCCTCAGCCGACGTGTATGAAACGCCGTAACCCGGCTCCAGGTCCTTG
>DASXWB010000010.1:0-1784 GCA_036503915.1 Lacipirellulaceae bacterium
GAGTTCCTTTTTCGGCACTAGTGCCGCCACCGAGTCGATCACGATCACGTCGACTGCATTGCTCTTGATGAGCATCTCGGTGATGTGCATGGCCTCTTCGCCATAGCTGGGCTGGCTAACGAGCAACATTTCCAGGTCGACGCCGAGCTTCTTGGCCCAGGTGGGGTCGAGCGCGTGCTCGGCATCGATGAACGCGGCAATGCCGCCGGCCTTTTGGGCTTCGGCCACGACGTGCAGCGCGAGCGTCGTCTTGCCGCTGGACTCTGGCCCAAATACCTCGATGACGCGGCCACGGGGGATACCCTGCCCGCCCAGCGCGATGTCGAGTGACAGGCTGCCGGTGGAAATGCCTTCGATGGGCACGACCCGGTCGGCGCCCAAGGGCATGATAGCCCCCTCGCCGAATTGCTTTTCAATCGCGGCGACCGTGTTTCGAAGCTCGGGGCTGTTTTCCAGGAAGCTCGTCGGCTTGTTGCCGGCTGGCCGTGCGGCTTTCTTTTCCTTCTTGTCTGGCTTGGCCATACGATTTGTGGCGGCGGTGGGAGCGTGGTTGTTCGTGGCTGTTGCAACCATGATTTGGACCCCTTTATCTAATAGAACCGTGCTAAAGGCAAGTGGCTAAGCGGCGTGTACGCTTGTGTACTATATCGGCGCGGCTCGCCACGTTCAAGATAAAACAGCCGTGGGCCTGTAAATTGGGCTCCCGACGTTTGTACACTACCAGCGATTGGGGGCTTGCGCGACACCCTTCGGGCGTCGCAGGTTCATTCGGCCAACAATGTGCTGAGTGCCCGAAAGTCGACCGGCTTAACGAGATGATGATCGAAACCGGCCTGTTTGGAGCGCTGCTGATCCTGCGCTTGCCCATAGCCGGAAATAGCGATGAGCCGCACGCCAACATATCGTGAATCAGCCCGCAGGCGCCGCGCAACTTCGTAGCCGTCGAGGCCCGGCAAACCGATGTCCAAGAGAACCACTCGCGGGCGGAAGGCGTCAGCCGCTTCAAGCGCGGCCGGACCGTCCTGAGCAACCTTGGTTTCGCAGCCAGCTTGAGAGAGCAGCTGCGATATCGCGGCCGCGGTATCGACATTGTCTTCCACCACCAGCACGCGCAGGCCAACCGGCGGCCCTGCGGCCTGCCGGCTGCCAACATCGGCGCCGGCGCCACCTTGACTGCGTGGGAGGCGCACGGTGAACTCCGTGCCTTTGCCGAGTCCGTCGCTCGTGGCCGAGACCGTTCCGCCGTGCTTTTCGGTGAGACGGCGCACTACGGTCAATCCGATGCCTAGTCCGCCCTTACTCCGATCAATTTCAGGGTTCACCTGCGTAAACAGTTCGAACACGCGCGGCAACATCTCCTGCGGGATTCCGACGCCTGTGTCGCGCACCTTGATTACCACTTCGTTGTCCTCCGGGTAGGCCTTCAGCAAGACCTGCCCTTCTTCCGGAGTGTATTTCGCAGCGTTTGTGAGCAGATTGACGATAACCTGTTCGACCCTGGTCGCGTCGACAAACAGCGGCATTTCAACTGTCGCAACGTCAACATTGAATTGATGCCGGTGTTTTTCGACGATAGGCCGCGCCGTCCCGGCCGCTCGGTTGACGATCGTCGCGGCGTCGATGGCCTCTTTCTTGAGCTCTATCTTGTCGCGCGTGATGCGAGATACATCCAATAAATCGTGGATAAGGCGCGCCAGGTGCCGCACTTGCCGATGAATGATTTCCGTGGCGTTGGCAGCCTGCTCGGGCGAAGTGCTGGAAAGCTGCGTGGCGTAATCAATCGC
>DASXWB010000011.1:0-8747 GCA_036503915.1 Lacipirellulaceae bacterium
CCAGCAGTTTCGTGGTGGTTCAGCGCGGCCAGCGAGAGCTGCTTGAGGTTATTCATACACTGCTGGCGCCGTGCCGCTTCGCGCGCCGCTTGGATCGCTGGAAGCAATAAGGCGACCAGGATTCCGATGATTGCGATCACAACCAAAAGCTCGACCAGCGTGAAGCCGCGCGACCGGCAGCCTGTTTTAGTTGGCCATGCGGATGGCACACGGAGTGTGCCTGCTACAATGCCGCGCGACTGGCTATGGAATCTGCGCATCGCCCTGCACCTCCAGCTTTGAAGAGTTCCGACGCCCAGCCCGCGACGCCCCGGTTCCACTTTTGGAACCGCCCCAACCGCACAACCAATTGAAAAGCCGCCTCCCTAGTCCGCGCCGCATTATAGCCGATCCGTGACTGGCAAGCAAATGTCTGTGCCTCGGATGTGTGCTGGTTTGACGGCGTCCGGGTGGCTGTGTCGAGGTCGCCGCGGCGACGGAGCCCACTAACGTCGTATTGCGCGGGCCAGTCGCGCGACCCCAGGCGCTCCTCGTCTCAACTTGCAAGTTCGGACACTATCCTCTGCGGATTTTGTGCTAATTTGCTATGGCGAGTATGTCACGTCCTCGCTGCTGGGTTATTGATTACGGCGTGGCTTCGGCTCCTTGAGGATAAGCCGGCCGGATTTGCCTTTAAGGTCCAAGCTTTGAGACTGGCCAGAAGGCCAGTGGATTTCGGCTCGCACCGGCGCGGCTATTCCCAGGCCGATGTAGATCTCGGCCGCAGATTGGCTTAGATAGCCGCTGCCGGCGTAAACCTCATGGGCGGTTGTCCGCCCGTCGGCGGAATGGATGGTCACCCGCGCGCCCACGGCGCTGGTGCCGTTTAGTCCAACTAGGCGCAATGAAAGCCAGCGCCCGGTCGACTGGTTCACGAGCGTCACGACCGCATCGTCGTTCTGCGCCACTAAGAGGTCTGGCCGTGCGTCGCCGTTCAAATCGAGACTTGCCGTGCCTTTCGCGTCGCCGGGAATGACGATGCCACTTTCGCGTGCGGCCGATGGTTCCAGCGAACCTGTCGGAGTGCCGCAAACGAGTTGGCCGACGCCGCCGCGCCACAGGCCCGTTTCCGGCTCGCGCGTGACGAGATTTTGCGCAATCGCCGCGTCGCTATAGCCGTCGCCGCTAAAGTCGGTGACCGCAATGCCGAAGCCAGGCGAGATTTGGACGATATCGGGCAGCGGTTGCCACTCGAAGCGCAGCCTGCCCGGCGTCGAACGATTCACAAGCAGCCCCGTGCGGAATTCGGTGGCGGCCATTCGCTGACTATTACGAAGCGTTTCCGCGCCGAAGATTTCCGGCAGCGTGGCCGCGGCATAGGCACGATACGTGGGAAAATTTTGCCACAACTGCGGCATCGCGCTACGCATCGCGCTGCGCGCGCGAACCGGCAACAGGCGTGCGCCGTCGAGCTTCGACTCGACAATCTGATGTCCGCCGCTGTGCTCCATGTCGCCGGCGAACAGGAGGATGGGATTGGCGCGGCTGGCCGCGCCGTACTTCGTGTTCAAGCCGACGTTGGTAACGAGGTAATCCAGTTGGGCGTCGCTGTTGAAGTCGCCGCCGGCGATGCCGTTCCACCAGCCGGTGCGCATGGCCAGGCCGGCTGCCTCGGTTTGTTCGACCAGTTTTCCCTGGCGATTGTGAAACACTCGCACCGGCCCCCATTCGGCGAGAACCACTAGATCGCAAAAGCCGTCCGCGTCGACATCGCTCCAAAGCGCGCTGGTGACCAGCCCGGCGGAGGCGAGGCCGGGCGCGAGTTGGTCGGTTACGTCGATCAGCTTTGGCCGGCCTGGAACCGAATCATTGCGCATCAGCAGCGAGCGAGGGACTTGCGGGTAGCGGCCGGGAACGCATCGGCTGCCGACGAACAAATCCAGGTCGCCGTCACGATCGAAGTCCGCCGCGCAGGCCGTGGAACCAGATTGGCCCGTATCCGGCAAACTTTCCTGAGACGCTTTTTCAAACCGCGCCGGGCCACCGCGAGTCGTTCGGTTCAAATAAAGGCGGTCTTGGAACGTGCGTTCGCCTTCAAATCCTTCGACGCCGCCACTGACGACGTACAAATCCAGAAGGCCGTCGCGATCCACATCGAACCAGAGAGCGCCCATATCTTCGCAATCGGCGTCCCAGGGGCCGGCGACACGAGTGAACCGGCCGCCCTCGCTGGCCACGAAAAGCGCGCCGGGCTGGCCGGCGGCGCCGCCAAAGTAAACATCATCACGGCCGTCACCGTTCGCGTCGCCCACGGCGATGCCGGGGCCCAGTTGCGAAAGCTTTCCGGGCAGCAAGGGTTCGCGCGCGTAATCGTCATACGGCTTTTCCCGATGGCGGAAGTCGAGGCCGGTGTTTTCGGCGCGGGCAAATAAGGGCAGCGAACGTGCAGGGTCGGGAGACCCGCGCACAACACGGGCGGGGTCGGGAGATCCGCGCACAACACGGGCGGGGTCGGGAGATCCGCGCACAACGGAAGCATCGGGTTCGGTCAGGGTAAGCAGCAGGTCGGCCGCGGGTCGTTCGAGTCTCTGGATGCGGCCGCTTGGCCAGCTTACTTCCAAGGCCTCAATCGCTGCGTCGCTGCCAAGCCCGAAGTGCAACACCGGCTCATTGCATGAAAGGAAGCCCGTGGCTGGGTTCATGTGGCGCACACGCCAGCCGGAGGCTGTCTTTACGCGCACGCTCGCACCCCAACCGTGCGAATGGCTCGCCGTGCCCTTTAGTCGCACCTCGAGCCAATGACGGTCGCTCGATCCTTCGTTGCGGTAGATCGAAACCGTCTCGTCCAGATTGCACACGACCAGGTCGAGATCGCCGTCACGGTCGAGATCGCCGCATGCTGCGGCGTAGCTCATGCCCAAATGATCGAGACCCCAGGCTTGCGAGACATCTTCGAAGCGCAGCCCGTCCACATTGCGGAAAGCAAGATTTCTCTCCTTACGCGGAGGCTGGCTGCGGAACAGATCCCAATCGGTTTTGCCGACGTACATTTCCGTGCTGAAAGGCACGTCGGCATCGGTGTAGTTTCGCGAGTTGCCGTTGGTGATGAACACGTCGACCAGGCCGTCGTTGTCGAAGTCGGCCAGTTTCACGGCCCACGTCCAGTCGGTTTGCGCGATGCCTGAGAGGAAGGCGGTTTCCAGGAAGCGGCCGGTGCCCGTGTTGACAAACAGCATGTTGCGCATGGTTTGCCGCGGCCACGAATGAAGCAGCGTGTCGAGTCGATCGCCAAGTGCGCCGGTGTTGATCATGGCCTGGCGATGCGTCCTGGAGGCCATGTCGCCGGTCATCAAATCCACGAGGCCGTCGTTGTTGATGTCGGCAGCATCTGCGCCCATGCTCGACCAGGTTGTTAGCGGCACGACGTCGGCGATGACATTCTTGAAGCGCACGATTCCGCCCACGCCCTTGCCTTCGTTGCGATAAAGCAGATCGGGATCGGCGAAATCGTTGCACAGGTAGAGATCGGGCCGCGCATCCCCGTCGTAATCGAGCCACGTGGCGCTGAGGCCATGGCCGGCTTCGGTCAAGAGGCCGGCTTGACGAGACACGTCGCGGTAGCGGCGCCTTCCCTCGGCGTCGCGCTCGGGCATCAGCAACCGATCCGGGCGACCAGCAAAGTCGACGTGGTAGTTCCCGGGGCCGGAGCGCTTCAACCCGTAGTACTTTTTGAATTCGGTCGAGATCTGCGGCGTTCCATTGACGACGATGACTGGCGGCCTTTGCGGCCGGCCTCCGGGGCGCTCGTAGCGGTTCGTCAACAGATAGAGCGCCAGCTCGCCGCTGCCGTCGATATCCATGAACGCGCCCATGAGGCTGGCATCCACGAGGTCCAGTCCCCACTCGCGCGCCTGTTCCATGAAGTGCGCCCTGCCGTCGTTGATGAACAGTTGATTGGGCGCATCGTAATTGCAAACGTAAATGTCAAGATCGCCGTCGCGATCGAGGTCGACCAAGCTTGCGCCCGCGGCCCAGGGATTGGTGCGGTCGAGCGAGTCGCCCGCCGCGCTGCCGCTCAAGCCGGCTTCGCGCGTTGCGTCGCGAAAGACGAACGGCTTTTCGGTTTGGAGATAGAGCCGGTTCGTCTCCGGACCTGAAGTGAAGAACAAGTCGGGTCGCTCGTCGCCGTTCAAGTCGCCAATGCAAACGCCGCCGCAGGCGAAGCCGGAGATGTAGAGATACGCGCGCGGATGATCGGCCACGAGCGGATGTCGCATCTTCACGCCGCTATGCTCTGCCGGAATGGCCGTGAACAGCGTTGAGGTGCGTCGCTGCTCTTCGGTCGTGTTGGCTGCATTTACGGCATTGGCCAGAAGAAGGCATGCAGCAAGAAAAGCACACGAAGCGGTTTCGAAACCGCTTCTCTTGATGAGTGTGACGGGGTCGGTCACGATACTTCTGCGAAACACCCCCTCCCCCAGCCCTCCTCCCAAGGGGGAGGGAGCTTTATGTGCGGCGCGCAAGCCCAATCGCAAGGAGCGCGGCCGCAACGAGCATGAACGTGCCCGGCTCCGGCACCGCGGCGCCGGAGAGTGCGCTGCCGCTGCCGGCCGTCCGTCCAAAATTTGTCCGCCAAAGGTTATAACCGGCTTGTGTGCCATTGGTCTTGCGCCAGACGACATAGTCGGCGGCGTCGACTTTGCCGTCGTTGTTATAGTCGCCCGGTAGTCCGCCCACGGGTGGGGCCGCTTCATAGAGGACGACTCCGGTATTGGGCAGCGAGTTGCCCGCCAGCAAGAACTGGAACACCAGATCGCGCGCGCCGGCTGTCTTGAAGAGGCCGCCCAAATCGAACGTTGTGCCGCCGTTTGCGTTCAGCGTCGTCGTGCCACTCGACATAACTTCTGTAACACGATTGTCCGTTAAAAAGCCTTCGAACCAGTTCGGCGCGACGCCGGGTTGATCTTGCAGGCTGGTCCACAGCGCCGGATTGGAATTCAGCGAACCGGCGTCCGACGATATCGTGTAGCCGTCGATCTGGACGGTGAATTGCGACGTGTTGCGGATCTTCACGTTGCCTGTGGCCGGGTCAGCAAAGAGCACCAGATTGTTGATGTTGCCGCTACCGACATAATTGACCACGCCATTAACCGTTTCCTGGGCTACCGGATCATTGAACTGAAATACAAGGTCCTCAGCGGACTGACCAATTTGGGTGTACACGGGCTGAAAAGGATTGCCGAGCCCCCATGTAGCCGAGGGGGCGAGCGTGCTCACGCCGCCCGAGCGGACTTCGGTGAGGCGATTGACAGTCGGATTGCCCTCAAACCAACCTGTGCCCGCGACGCTGGGATTATCCTCCAGGCTCTGCCAATTCGCCAAGGTCAGGCTGCCGGAGTTCGACTGGATGGTGTAGGCATCCAAATCGATGCCCGCGTTTCCCGGGTTCGTAATACTGATGGCGCCCGTAGCGCGATCCACGTTCAGCACGGGCAACTGGCGTACGTACATCTGCACGAGCCGGCCATTCATGCCGCCGTTGACCGTGCGCGTGGCGATCGTTTGACCCAGGCCCAGCGGCGAACCGGGATCGGGCAGAAACGTCGCGAATGAGCCGTTAACGGTCGCGGCATCGATGATATTCCACGATGCTCCCTGCGTCGGCGTCACTCCATTGAAATCGGCTTGCAGCGTGCCGCCCAGAAGGGCGGCGCCGGTGGTCTTCAGAACGGAGTGAGTCGGGCCGGTGATTTCGGGAATGAATACGCTGGTGCCTTGGAAGGTGATGGCGGCGCCAGTCGAATTGAAATTGACATTCGGTCCGATGACACGCAGGGTGCGCCCGAGCGTGACCGCGCCAGTGTTCACGGTGGCCGTGCCAGCGCCCGGGCCGCCGAGCGTAATCTGACTATTGACCGTGCCGCCCAGCGTGAGCGAGACCGAGTTGAGCGTGCCACCCGGGAGCACACGAAGAGTTCCGGTGCCGACCTGCGGGTTGGTAACAGTCGTCAAGGTTGCGTCGAGGCCCTGCCCCACGTTCTGCCCGACACGAACGCTTCCGTCGGCGGGAAACGTTGGATCATCGACGACGTTGAGTGTGCCGCCGCTCTGAATTTCCAGCGTGCCCGATTCGCCGGCCGCCGTGCCTTGGCCAAGCACCACGCTGCCGACGCTGGGGCCAATCACGGTGTTGACCTGTGCCGTTCCGCCGCCGTTGATAATCGCGGCATCCTCTTGAGTCACATCGGGCACGATATCGCGGCTCCAATTCGTGCCAACGTTCCAATTTCCCGTGCCGCTGCCTGGCGGAGTGCCCAAATCCCAAATGGTCACAACGGGGTTGGGGCCGGGCTGAGCATGGGCCTCAGGCGCAGCGAGTGCGCTTAGCAAAAGCATGATTAATGAAAAGGCGAGGGCCCTCATCGGCATCGTCCTTCGTTGTTGGAGTAAATCGTGATTCGTGCGCCGTGAGCCATCCGACGATAAGGGAACCGCTGCGTTTTAGCGGGTCCAACGGAAAGTGCGCCGCCGTGTGCTGAATGCAACCAGCGCGGCTCCCACTGCCAACATCATCGCGGACGCCGGTTCGGGAACGCCGAGCGAGACACTGGCCGCCAAACCGGCTGGCGCGTTCCGCTTCCAAATGCGGTAGTCGGCGAAATCCACCACGCCGCCGCCATCCAGGTCGCCTTGCAATTCCGTTTGGCCCGTCTTAAACAAGTTGCCGCGAAGGATATGGAAGTCGGTGACGTCAACGTCGCCATCCTGGTCGACGTCTCCGGGCGGGACCGTGCGATGGACAATCTGGACTGCGTTGACCGGCGCCCGGAAACCGTTCGGCGTGGTCAGCGTCGTATCGCTGGTGAGGGTGAACGAGGGGCCGGTCAAACGGCGAAATCGCAGGTACGTGCCGTCCTGCGCATTATTAATATCGGTGCCCGGATCCTCGACGTGCATGGTGGGCATGGCCATCGTGCTGCCGTATTTCAGCACGGATGTAACACCGTCGTTTATGGTATACCCGCCGCCGCGATTGGCGCCGCTGTCGCCCAGGAAGTAAACGTACACGTCGTAGGAAGGCGATCGCACGGCGGCTTCAATGTTGTTCACCGTGACGGTCGCCCCGCCGGCCGACGTGTCGGACGTGTCGAGATAGCCGGCCATCAGCACGCGATCCGGACCCGCCGGGAAGGCATTGTTAGTCGTTCCCGTCGAGCGCCACGTGTTGTTACTGGCCCATGTCACCGAGGTGCCGGTCGCGGCGGTACCATCGGACTTGACCAGCGTGCTGCTGGTGCCGTCGTCGAGCGTGAGATTGTTCCAGTTCGCCTGCGGGACGACGCCGGCAACGTCGGTCGGATTCAACGAGCTCGTGGCGGCATCAGGATCGGTCGCCGCGAAGTTGAGTCCAATGTTTTGGGCCCACGCCGGCGTCGAGACAGCACAAGCCAAAAAACCGAGAATAAGCGAATACCAAAGTTTCTTCATTGCTATTTTCCTGATACCAAATGCGGCGACTCGCGTCGCCTGGTTTCCTGACGAATAGAACTTATACACCAGCGCGCAGTACGGCGCGCGCCAATGAATGCTGTCGAGCAAGTGCCACCAACCAGTTCCGACAAAAAGACATGCCGAGAGAAAAGAATCCTCCGCTTAGTTACGTGGTAGCGAACGGGCCCGCCGTTGTCAATTCTTTCTTGAGGAAAAGGCGGGAAATCGGTGGCGACGCGTCTTCGGCCGGGTTGCCTCGGTTGGCCTCGGATCAGTCGCGGACAACTCGTCCTGGCGCCGTCCGACCGCCCGCAAACCAATGGGAAAAGAGCCTCGTTTTCAGGGCCTCGGTGGAAGCGCTTTCCTTAACTTTTTCGCGACACGATGCTAGTATGACCTATTGGCAAATCAGGTGACGGCCAGCGGCGGGATGATGTAAGCAATGCGAACTTCTGAGAAGCGCCTCCCGGCCCGCCGCGCCAAATCCTCTCACAGGCGCTGGTCGTTCGAACGGCTTGAAGACCGTGTGCTGCTGGCCGGCGACGTGGTGATGTTCAACGACCACATCGCGGGCCCCGGCACGCACGCCTTCACGACGACCTACTCCACGGTCGGCACCAGCTCCGGGCTATTGCGCGAGAGCGCCAGCGGGGCCACCACGCCGATCTTGCTGCAGACGCAGTCCAATGGCGTGGCCTTCGAGAGTGTCGTAGGAACGCCCGCGCCGGGCACTGAAGCACACACAATCTTCGGTGGCTGGGTCGATTTCGGCAGCGGACCCGGCACGAGCATTAGCCTTGACGGCAGCGACACCTATACGCATACGTTTTCCGGTCTCAATCCGAGTTTGGATTATGAATTTGCCGGGACCACGGTGCGCGGCGGCGACTTCGGTTACACGAACCGCTGGACGCTCGTCACGCTCGTAGGCGCGGATTCGTTTACGCCGTCGCATAGTGCCGGCATTGGGATTGTCACCGACGGGTTGCAGGCGAACCAGGTTGCAATCTGGACCGGCCAGAATCATTTGCCGGACCAAGGCTTCGTTGTCGAGTGGAAAGGCATCGACCCGGGCGCTGACAGCACGATCCAAATTACGTCGCAGCAATACTTCGGGCTGACGCCCGGCGTGGGGACGGGCAGCGCGGCCACCGGCTCCAAGGGATATGGATTAACTGCTGTGCGACTGATGGAGCTGGATGCTTCTTTCCGTGTGGCCAGTAGCGACCCGCCGGCCGGCGCACTCGTGACAGGCGCGCCGACCAGCTACACAGTGA
>DASXWB010000012.1:0-16069 GCA_036503915.1 Lacipirellulaceae bacterium
GGTGAAGACGACAAGCGTGTGTTCATCCAGTCCATTTTTACGAATCGCTGCAAGGATTTGCCCCACGGACCAGTCAACTTCCATGACGACGTCGCCGAACAAGCCCGCGCCGCTCCTGCCGCGGAACTTTTCCGAGACATACAGCGGAACGTGGACCATTGTATGCGGCACGTAGAGAAAGAATGGGCGCGACTTATTTCGTTCAATAAAATCGACCGCGCGCTCGGTGTACTGGGTAGTGAGCTTCGCCTGATCGTCGCCGTCGACCGCGGCATCGACCACTTCGTTATTCTCGATAAGCGGCAACTCGGGATAGCCTTGCTTGCGTTTGGCGACTTGCGGCGACGACATCAGCTCGGGATGTCTGGGCCACATGTCGTTTGAATAGGGCAAGCCGAAGTACTCGTCGAATCCGTGCTGCAATGGAAGGAATGGCCGGTGATGCCCCAGATGCCACTTGCCGAAGATTGCGGTGGCGTAACCGCGGCCGCGGCAAAATTCGGCGAGCGTGGTTTCGTCGGCGTTGATACCATGCTGCGCCTGTGGGCCAATCGCCCCAAGAATGCTCACTCGCTCAGGATAACAACCGGTTAATAGCGCGGCGCGCGAGGCGGAGCAGACCGCCGTGGCGGAATGGAAGTCAGTAAATGTCCGGCCTTCGCTCGCCATGCGATCCAGGTGCGGCGTTTTGTACGCCGTCGCGCCAAACGGCCCGATATCGGCGTAGCCCAGGTCGTCGATAAAAATAATGACGACATTGGGTGGCCGCGTTGAACCGCGCGCGTCCCGATCTTGAGCGAAACAATTGCCGGATGCGAAGCTCGCGCCGATCAGAACGGCGCATGCTATGAGTGAGTTTGCCACCTGAGATAACCCCTCCCCAGCCCTCCTACCAAGTGGAGCGACCTGATTACTTCTCTTACTCACGCGGCCTTCGAGGCCGGCCGTTCGTAGAGCCAGGCGCCGCGGAGCTTGCCCACTGATTGAATCGCGCCCGTGCGACGAAGACAATATGCCATCCGCTGGGCAATCCAGCGCTCGACCCCAAGGCCCTCCGCCATCTGACCAGTGTGGAACGGCTGCGGAAGCGATTCGGGAAGCATCCGGCACAGGTCCGCAGCCACGTGGAAGCGATGCACCTCGAGCACGTGCAAAAGCCGCTGATCCTCGACTTGATGATCGTTGTCGCGGCGCCACCTTCGCCGGCCGTGCCCCGGATAGCGCCACTCTTCGATCTCCACGAGCGGCACCTCCAGCGTCAGCCGGCGATGCGGAAAGACGCGCGTAAAGTGCACCAGCTCCTCAAACAGATCAAGCAGCGTGCGCCGTTTCGGACTTCGCCGGCGCGATACGATGCGTCCACCGGCGCGGCGACGCTTTACCAGAAACTTGCCGGCAATGATCGGCTTGACGACGAGCACGCGGTGGTCCTTGACCAGCGCGGCAATCTTGTCGCGAATGGCCGAGAGCGACGCCAGCTGGATCTCGACAAGCTCCTTGCCGCGCACGACGTCGATGCGATATCGGCCAACGCGTTGCTCGACGAGCGCGCCTTCGGTGACGTAACGCTGCTTTAATTCGCGGTGAAGCGTGGTTTCCATGCTTGTGGCTAGTTGTTAGTCGATAGTGGCTAGTTGTTAATTGTCGTTTGATAAGCGCACGCAACTATCCATTATCTACTATCCTGTTCGCCAATTCCGAAATCCCTAATCGTGAACAGCGTCGTGAGTTCGTAACCGCGCTGGGCGAATGCCTCGCGACCGCCTTCAAGGCGATCGATAATTGCCAACACGCGCTGAACCTTCAGCCCTGCAGCCTCGCAGCGCTCCGCAGCGAGCAAGCTGGAGCCGCCCGTGGTGACGACGTCCTCGACAATCGCGATGGATTCGCCCTCGTTGAACGGCCCTTCGACAAGTCGGCCCGTGCCGTGCTGCTTGGCTTCTTTGCGCACCATGACGCCCCTTAGAGCCATGCCCTGCAGTCCCGCAAGCGTGAGGATCGCGGCGGTGATGGGGTCCGCGCCGATTGCCATGCCGCCCACCAGATCCGGCATGTCGCGGCACAGCAGCTCAAGCATCCCTTCGCCCACCAGCCGCGCGCCTTGCGCGTCGAGCGTTATTTGGCGGCAGTCGAGATAGTAATTTGCTTTTTTGCCCGAGGCGAGCGTGAAGTCGCCGAAACGCAGGGCTTTCTCCCGGATCAGGGCCTTCAGCGCCTCGCGGTCGTACATGGCGATGCGGGAGGTCAGAGGTCAGGGGTCAGGGGTTTGCTACAACTTACAACTGACGACTGACGACTGGCAACTGCCTTTCATCGGCGAATGACCACCCGCGAGCCGACCGAAAGAATGTCGGAAAGTTCCTCGGCGTCAACGGGTGAAAGCTGGATCGCCGCGGTGTTGGCGCCGGCGCCGGTCGGATTCGAGCCGCTGGAGATTGCGAGTGTTGGACCGACTGCCGCTGCGGCAGCTTCCGAGCTGCCGCGAAGCACGATTGCGTGGTCAACCCTTGGCGGCTCGGCCGTATAGGCCGATTGCGTGACGCCGCTGGCCGGCGCAACCAGTTTCTGGTCCACGAGCCATTCGCCTTCGCTTACGGTGGCCCCAACCGGCACGGTGACAGGAAACTTGCCCGCGTAACGGCCGGCCACCTGCAGCGTGAGCTCGCTGCGACCCAGGTCGACGACGGCTGAGAACGGTCCGGGAATGACTTTCAGTTCCTGGCCTGGGCGAATCTGGTTGGCGGCCGGTATGCCGTTGATCTTCGCCAGCAGCTGCCAGGGCACGTTGTACTCCTTGGCAATGGTCTCCAACGTCTCGCCCGGCTTCACGATGCGCGCCGGCTGCAAGCGATGCTCGGTCGAATAAACGACAGTTCCGGCCAACTGGCCCAAGAGTCGCTCAACGTTTTTCATCTCGACCGGAGAGAGCGAAGGCTCATCGTACCAGGGCGAAAGCTGCTGGTGCGCCTGCGCGAGATCGCCGCGATCGAGCGCCGACTGAATTGCCGGCCAGCTTGCTGCAAAGGAGGCCGCCGGCGGCGTTGCAACTGCGCCCTTTACAGCGTCAATGGCTGCCGAATTAGGATTTATCACGTCCTGCGGCGTGCCGGCTGGGCGCAAGGGGTTCGGCGACTGAGACAGGGCATCGGACGATCCCAAAAGATTACTATCGGCCGGTGAAGAAACAATTGCATCGGCCGCGAGCGCACCGGTCGTTACAGTCGTCGGCGCGACCGGTTGTGCGCTGGTCTGCGACGCCATTACGTCGACCACGTTGGGAGTTTCGGCATTTGGATCCGGGTAGCGCGCGGTGGGAATGTTCGCCGGAAGTCCATTGGCAATGGGCACGGTATCGGTCGCCGCGGCTACGGTGGCATCGGCGGCGGTGGGCATGGCCGGCAGTTCTGGAACAGCAGGAACGGCCGGCGGCGTTCCGGCGGCGATGTCGTGTGCCGCCGTTGTTGCAGTCGCAAGTTGCGGCGCGAGAGTGTCCGTTGCGGGAATAGTGCCCTCGCCGGACGGTGCAGCTGCAACGGGCGGGACCACTGCGGCCGTCGCTGGCCACAGCGGCGCGGTGTTTGCGTCAGAAGCTTGCGCGCTTGAAGCAGTCGCCAGTGGCGGCACGCCATCCGGAGTTTGACCTTGTGCCGAGTCATCAGCTCGTGGCAAAGGCGGCGCGACAGGTCCTTCATTGATCTTTACGTAAAGGAACGCGCCGACAACCACGAGAATGGTGATCGTGACAAGCGGCCGTATGGAACTCATCGATCGTCCTCCATGACGAAAGCAATTGCACCTGCTGACGAGCGTGTCTGCCAGCGGGCAACGCATTGTTGGTTCACAATACGCAATTAGCGGGTGGCAGATGTTAGAAGATCGGCTGCATGAATGCTACGTCAAACGCGATATCTAGGAGGCGAGCGAAAATGCTAGCAAGCATCGTGAAATTGCCGTATGTTTGGCACATGGCAAAGAAAACCACCAAGCGAATCGCGTCCGTGAAGGAGATTGAACAGGCGATTCACGTCATTCGCGGCCAGCGCGTGATGCTCGACTCCGATCTTGCGCAGCTTTGTGGCGTTCTAACCAAGCGACTGAATGAACAAGTTACCCGCAACCGTGAATGATTCCCTGAAGACTTTGCGTATCAGCTTACTGCACAAGAAGTTACTGACTTGATGTCGCAAATTGCGACTTCAAGTTTTGGCCATGGCGGCCGGCGTAAACGGCCTTGGGTTTTCACCGAGCAAGGCGTCGCCATGCTTTCCAGCGTACTAAAGTCGCCAACGGCCGTTCGCGTGAACATCGAGATCATGCGCGCGTTCGTACGCATGCGGCAGTTAATGGCAACGCCTGGTGAGCTGGTAGAGCAGCTCACGAAATTAAAGGAAACGGTGCAACTGCACGACGGCCAAATCAAAGCGATTGCCCAAGTACTGCAGCAGATGATGGAAAAGCCGGCGATCCCGCAGCGACGAATCGGCTTTCATGCCGCCGAAAACCGAGAGTAACGGCTATTTGTCACGGAGACGCTTTCGAATCTGTTCTAAACGTGCGGCGATATCCTTCTCGAAGCCCCGGTCCGTGGGACGGTAATATTCGCGTTCGACGCCAAGATAATCTTGGGCGGCGACGCCGCCCTCGGCATCATGGGCGTATTCGTAGTCTTCCCCATGGCCCAAACGTTTGGCGCCAGGGTAATGCGAATCTTGAAGGTGTCGCGGGATGGGAAGCACGCGGCCTTCGCGAATGTCGGCTTGGGCTTCGCGGATTGCCAGGTAAGATGCGTTCGATTTCGGGGCGCAAGCCAGGTATGTGACGGCGTGCGCCAGGTTGAGCTGGCATTCAGGCAGACCAACAAATTCGCAGGCGTGCATTGCGGCGACCGCCAGCGGGAGCGCATGCGGATCGGCGTTGCCGATGTCTTCGCTGGCCAGGATGACAAGCCGGCGGGCCAGAAAGCGGATATCCTCGCCACCTTCCAGCATCCGCGCAAGCCAGTAAATGCCGGCGTCAGGATCACTGCCGCGGATGCTTTTGATGAGCGCGCTGGCGGCGTCGTAATGCTCGTCGCCCGTGGGATCATAGTTGATCGCTTTGCGCTGTACAGCGTCGGCGATGAGCTCGCGGCTAAGCCGCAGTTGAGACGCGTTATTGTGCGATAGAACCGCAACCTCCAACGCGCCCAGGGCGCGTCGGGCGTCGCCGTCGGAGATTTCGGCGAGGTATTCGAGCGCGTCGTCGTCGATGGTAACGTCGTATTGACCTAGCCCGCGATCTTTGTCGGCCAGTGCCCGGCCGACAATCGTTTTTATATCGTCGACAGAAAGCGGGTGGAATTCGAAGACGCGGCTGCGGCTGACCAATGCGTCGTTTACCGCGAAGAACGGATTTGCCGTGGTGATTCCAACCAGAATCACGATGCCTTCTTCGACGTCGGGCAACAGCGCATCCTGCTGGGCCCGGTTGAAGCGATGAATCTCGTCGATCATCAGCAGCGTGGGCGCCCCGGCGGCGGCAACTTCATCGCGTGCTTCCTGCAGAATTTCGCGCACGTCTTTCACGCCGCTGGTAACGGCGCTGAGCTGTCGAAAGCGGCTTTTTGTCTCCTGAGCCAGCAAACGGGCCAGTGTTGTTTTGCCTGTGCCGGGCGGGCCGTAAAAGATGACCGAACCGAGACGGCGGGCGCGCAGCATTCGCCACAGCAGCTTTCCATCGCCGAGAAAATGCTGCTGGCCGACAAATTCCTCTAGCGAGGCCGGGCGCATTCGCGCAGCAAGCGGCTGCACGCGCTCGAAATTCTCGGCTTCGCTTTGGGCAAATAAATCGCTCATACTAAACGGTGTTTGCAATCATTTCTCTCGTGACGATCACGATTCGACAATGATTTTCCTCATTGTATTAATCAGCCTAGGCGCGCTTGCGGCAATTGTTGCAGCGGTTGGCTGGTGGATACTCTGGCCAATTGATCGGGCAGCAAAGTCTCGAAGAGCGTCCATTCAATTCTCGATTGGCGACTTTCTATGCTTGTTTATAGTTTTGCAAATCCCTTTATTAGCCAGCCATTTTCTGGCAATCGAGACCGATGTCGACGCAGATCGGCGCTCGTTTTGGATTATTACACTCATCACTTGGATTATTGCCCCGCTCATCTGGTTTATTTGTGCACGATCCCTATCCAAAGCTCAGGTTCGTAACGGCGTTCATCGATTGACATTTCTCGGCTTGATCGTGCCGTTTGTATATTACGCGTTTTTGCCATATCTATTTCTAAGCGTCAGTATTTCCTTGCTGTTCTCAGGAGTACATCCACGCAGAACGGATTCATCCAACATCGTATTTATTGCATGGGTTGCAATAACGTTGGTGTTCTTCCTGTGCGGACTGTTCACGCGCTGGATGCTGAGCCAAGTGGCAAACGATGCACCTCCGGGTTCGCGAAGTAATGGCGAATCGGAACCCACGCCGGTCGCATAATTTCAGAACCTGGCAGGTTGAACTGAAATTTCGGACAACTCTGGAAGGACAACGCGAACGCAAAAGTCAAGTGAGAAAATGGCAGAAAATTTGGGTTGCGAAATTAGGCTTTGTTCCGTTTTTTTGAGCAGATTATAATTGAGCATGTGGCGTTGAGATCATCCCTATCATGGATCGAGTTGTGTTATCCGTTCGTCCCCGCATTGCCGAGTTGGTGTTTCAGCTGTACGGCCGGTCGCTGCACCCCGAGCTGTTTGAAGTGCACGGCACGCGGCGAATCGAGCGCGCCGGTTACATCGCCACGGTTCAAATCACCAACGCGGGACATATCGTCACCTGGCAGTATGATGGCATCACGCTTACCGAGGTAGCAGCGTCGGCGCAGCATCCCTTGCCGCAGCGGCGGCGGCTGATGTCGCACCGCCTCAAAGGCACATGCAAGGACGGCGTCGAATGCCGCGGCGGTGTGGCCTACCAGGTAGAATTCTCGCTCGAACCGGTCGAAAGGGAAACCTTCTGGACCTACCAGAAAGAGCTGACGCAGAGCGGCGCCAAGGAAGGCCTGATGCACTGCTTTGAGCCCAGCGGCCGGTTCGGACTGGGCGCGATCAGCTACATCAATCTCGAATCGCGCGACCGCAGCCTTAAAGTGCAGGCGTTTCACACCTTCCCGGACGATTACGCGATCGTCAAGAGTCAGTCAGTGTTCTCGCTGCCGGGCAAGTAGGATTGGATAGTTGATAGTCGATAGTTGTCGGGACTGACCATACAAAAACAACTATCTACTAACCAATATCAACTATCTCTTCCAGGAACGACCCCAGTGCCGCGTTCACAGCTTGCGGGTTTTCCATTGTCGTCATGTGGCCGGCGCCTGAAATCTCGACAAACTGGGAATTGGGAATGGCGGAGGCGATGTAACGCATTTCGGCCGGCGGGCTGATGGCGTCTTCCTGACCCACCAGAACTAAGGTCGGTACGCGAATGCTGGGTAGCAGGCTTGTCACGTCGGGTCGTGCCGCCATGCCGCGCTGAGCCGCGGCGATTGCGGCCGGCGAAGTATTCTCAACGACTCGGCGCACCGCCGCCACGACCTCGGGTTTCGCGTCAAACGATCGCTTCGCCAGGAGCTTTGGGCCCATCATCTCTGCCACGCGCGCTGAACCCCATTCGGAAATCTGTTCCGCCATTTTCAGACGAACGGCGCGAGCCTCGTCGGTGTCGGCAATTGCCTTGGTATCGCACTGCACCAGTGCCCGCAAACGATTGGCATGTTTGCGTGCGAATTGCCAGGCGACGTAGCCGCCCATGGAAAAGCCCACGAGTACGATCGGCTCACGGATCGCTAGCGAATCCAGAAGTTCAACCAGATCGTCGGCATAGCGCTCCATCGACACACCGACATTCGGATCGGCATCGCCCAGCGGCGATTGGCCGAAGCCGCGCAAATCGGGCGCAATCACACGGCAGCGATCGGCCAGTGCTTCGATTTGGGCGTTCCACATCGTGTGGTCGAGAGGGAAACCATGCACGAGAAGCACAGGCAGGCCCGTGCCACCATCGACGTAGGCCAGCTCGACAGTGGAGAGGGCAGCGCGTTGCATGATGATCGCCCAGTGCGAGAAGCTAAACCGGGAAGCGGCCGTTTCCGGCCAAGTGGCTCAATCGGATGTCTTCGCTCCCTGCTCCCCGCTCTTCGCTTCCTGCTCCCCGCTCTCCGCTCCCGGCTCCTCGCTCCCCGCTTCCCGCTTTTCCGCGAGTGCTTTTTCGAACAGCGCGAGTTGCCGCTGCATGACCTGCATGTAATCGACTTTTTCGACGGCCTCGCGCTGGTATTTGACCGCGTTCTCGTAATCGCCGGCGGCGTAGTAACAGCGGCCCAGAGTGTCGAGAAATCCGGCGCCGGCCGATTCTCCGGCATCCGCCGGGATCAACTCGAGTGACCGGTGCGAGTAGCGAATTGCCTTCTGGTAATCGCCTTCGGTGTTGCTCACCAGCCAGGCCCACTGGTTGTAAGCGGTCGGATCCGAGGGATTGGAGTCGATGTCGTGCTGGAAGCTTTGAGCCAAATCGCGAATCCGCCGGCGTACGGATTCGCGCCATTTTTCGTCGGCGTCCTGCCAGCGATACATAGCGATCAGCACGTCGGCGTCGGTTGGATCGAAGCGGATCGCCAGCTCCAGCGCATCTCGCTCGCGGCGGAAGTCGCCCTCCTGGCGATATTGCCAGGCGCGATAGTAATGCATACGGGCGGCTAGCGCGTCTGCCTTCGGCAGGGGCAGGGACAGTCGGTCCTCGTAGTATTCTTGCAGCTTGCTGTAGAACTGGCCGACTTTTCCCTCGCCTTGCACCGCCTTGACGAGGGGCTCGAGCGCTTCGGCCGCTTCTTCGTGCTTCTCGTAGTCGTGAAGCAAGTTGGCCAAATAAACTCGCGCCAGAATGCCTTCGTGCGAAGGAACCGGCTCCTTGTCAACCAAGCGGCGGTACTCGCGCACCGCCCAATCAAACTGGCTATGCTCCTCCAATTCGTGCGCTGTGATGAAGCTCTCCAGGGGAGCCTGCGGCTCGAGAGCCGCGGCCTTCTGAGCCAACTGCTCGGCAACATCGGCTTTGCCTTGCCGCGCCCGGGCCAGCGCCGCGTAGTACAGGGCGCGCTTGCTTTGCTGAAGCCGGTCCTCGTGCTTCGCGAGCATTTCGTCCAGCACCGGCCACGATTTGTGCTTGGTGAGCCAGGCCAAGAGCCGCGTTGTCGTGTCCTCCGAATCATCGGAGTCCAAGTCGATCATGCGATCCACCGCGGTGGAGAATTGCCGTGCATCATCAACCTGACGGTGGAGGTCGGCCAGGTTCCACACGAGCCCGCAGACAATTTCAGCGTTGGTCTCGTCGGCGCCGTCTTCGAGTTTCGCCGCCTCCGCATCGATAAACGTCTGCCATGAGGGAACAGAAGCGGCCGGATCGCGCAGTTGTTCCACATATTGACGCAGCCAGGCAGCAGCCACTCGCGAGCTGTCGCCCAACTCGCGCTCCGCTGTGTCGGCGTCAAGAACGATGCGTTTTGTCGTGTGTTCTCGCGGTCGGATGATTTCCAAGGCGGCAGCGCGCGAAACAAGCGGCGAGCGATCGAAGCGAGCGATGCGGCAGAGCGCGGCCACGCCATCGCCATTGGCCAGCTTGGCCAGCGTTTCGACATGCTCAACGCGCGTTTCGTCCGGCCGATCGCCGTAGTCGTTAAGCAGCGCGCGCACCGCGGCCGAATCCTCCCCGCGAACCCAGCGGACCGTAATTTGGCGGAGCAGATAGCGTGCGCTCGAGGCAACCTCCAAATCTGCGTCTTCGATGGCCGCATTCAACAAGTCGAAAGCTTCGGCACCGATTTGACGCAGTTCGATCGCAGCCGCACGCCGCACGGCGAACTGCGGACTTCCCAGCTGGCGTATCAGCTCGGTAATTCGCTCCTTAGAGGCGGGCTGGCTCGTGCCGTCGTCGTCGGCAACCCGGTCGTCAGCGGGTTCTGGCCGGTTGCCGGCGGCCACAGGATCGCGATCGCCGGCGCGTGCCAAATTGAGCGAAGCCGCAGCAACTGCCAGCGCAAACGCCGTGAGGAATACAGGCCGCATTGCATCGCGAAGATGTCGATGGAATAGTTGCTTGCTTTGGGCCATGTCGGGGCTCCGACCGGGACAAGTGCTTTTTTGAATCATACCCCGACGAAACAACGCGAGACAGAGGAATTAGCAGGCTGCGGTCAGGCTTTCCAGCCTGACAGATAGTGCTCGAGAGAGCTGGCGACATGATTGTCGCCCCGAAAGGCGGATCTGCTTAGCCGCGGCTTTCCATTTGCTCGATATATTGCCGCAGCCGCTCGACCTCGTCGGTGACATGGCGCAGCTTCAGCATTTTCTCGACTCGCAGGAGAAGCTCCGCCTTGTTTACCGGCTTCGAAAGCAAGTCGTCGGTGCCGGCCTGCACGGCTCGCTCGATGTCGCCATGCTCATTGAGTGCCGTCACCATTAAGATCATGATGCCGCTTGTGGACGGATCGCTCTTGATCTTCTTGCAAACCTCAAAGCCGCTGAGCTTGGGCATCATGATGTCAAGCAGGATGAGATGCGGTCGAAACGAGGCGACTTTGGCAAGCGTATCCTGGCCGTCTTTGGCGACCGCCGTTTCGACGTCCGTTCCGCTCAGATAAGCCTCGAGCAGCTCGACATTCGGTTCGTTGTCGTCGGCGATGAGGATCCGGCTTTTTTCGCGGCTTTGGTTCATACAACTTCGAAACGTATGGGACCGACCACAAAGGGACTGGTCGATTAAGCGACCACTCCGTAGCGGTACTTAGCTCAAAGCAGCGGCTGGGACGGGGAATTGTTCGCACAACTCACGGATTTCACCGCGAATCTCCTTCAATAGCGCTTCATCATCGGGCGCCTTCAACGCGGCCAACATCCAGGCACCTATCCGGCGCATTTCTTCGGTGTCCATGCCGCGGGTCGTCAGCGCTGGAGTGCCGATGCGAATGCCGGAGGGATCGACCGGCTTTCGCTCATCGTAGGGAATCATGTTCTTGTTCACCGTGATGCCGCAGCGGTCAAGCGCTTGCTCGGCGAGCTTGCCGCCGATCCCCAACGGCGTGACATCGACAAGCAGCAGGTGATTATCGGTGCCACCGCTGACGAGTTTCAAGCCACCGCCCAGCAGCGACTCCGCCAGCGCCTTGGCGTTTTCGATGATCCGCCCGGCGTACGTCTTGAACTCCGGCCGCAGCGCTTCGCCGAAGCAGACGGCCTTGCCGGCAATGATGTGCATGAGCGGCCCGCCCTGGATGCCGGGAAACACGCGGCTGTTGATCGTTTTGCCGTGCTCTTCCTTGGCGAGGCACAGGCCGGCGCGCGGGCCGCGCAGTGTCTTGTGCGTGGTCGTGGTGACAAAGTCGGAAACAGGAACGGGGCTGTTGTGCAAGCCGGCCGCCACGAGGCCTGCGTAATGGGCCATGTCGACCATCAGCTTCGCGCCCGTATCGCGCGCGATTTGCGCGAATTTGTCATGGGGAATCTCGCGCGGGTACGCGCTGGCGCCGGCCACAATCAGCTTGGGCTTATGCTCGCGCGCGAGCCGAGCGATCTGGTCAAAATCCAGGCGATGTGCGTCGCGCGTGACGCCGTAGCTGACGAAGTGGTACAGCATGCCGCTGATGTTGAGCCTCATGCCGTGCGTGAGGTGGCCGCCGTGGGCCAGGTCGAGCCCCAATACGGTGTCGCCCGGCTCCAGCGCACTGAGATAGATCGCCGTGTTGGCCTGCGAGCCGCTATGCGGCTGAACGTTGGCGAACTGGGCGCCGAACAATAGCTTGGCGCGGTCAATGGCCAACTGCTCCACCACGTCCACAAACTCGCAACCGCCGTAATACCGGCGGCCCGGATACCCTTCCGCGTATTTATTCGTGAGCACGCTGCCGGCCGCCTGCATCACGGCGGGACTGGTGTAGTTCTCGCTGGCGATCATCTCCAGGCCGTCGCGCTGGCGCTGGATTTCGCCGGCGATCGCGGCCCAAACTTCGGGGTCGTTCTTTTCAATGAAGTTTGTCACTTCGATTCGTCGGTGAAACTCGGTTTAGCCGCGATGCGAGCGCCGGGGTGCCACTGCTGGCTTGTCCAGCAGTGCA
Source organism: Lacipirellulaceae bacterium (assembly GCA_036503915.1). Taxonomy (GTDB): domain Bacteria; phylum Planctomycetota; class Planctomycetia; order Pirellulales; family Lacipirellulaceae; genus JABDGM01. Next base: position 12,143 of record DASXWB010000012.1, read on the forward strand.
GTTCAGGTACGTGGACAAGCCACCCGCCGCAGCAATCTGAAAAGCTCTCTAGCCGCAGCGCGCAGCGCGAACAACTTCGCCATTGTTCAGGCGTCAAGAATGAGTGTCAACCGCATCCCTGGCGGCCCGAAATTACTTGTTCGGAGTCGGGAGTCTTCAACGCGCGTTGTTGGCACGACCGGTGTGGCGCTGCCCATTTGCTTTTCGAACAAGTACGCGGTGACGACTCCCGACCCCTTTCGCGCGACCACGTACAAGGGGTCGGGAGTCGTGGCTGCGCACGATTCGCGAGCCTGAACTTCCTATCCAATCACGTTCAGCCCTCGGGGGTGTTGAAGACTCCCGACCCCCGGTGACGTTCAGGCGTCAAGAATGAGTGTCAACCGCATCCGTGGCGGCCCGAATTACTCAGTTGCCAGCGCGACGGCCACCGCGAGCGTCCCGCGATTGTCGTGAAGCGCGGCGGCCGAGTCGTTAACGCGCAGATACAGTGTGCCGCTAGCGGCTGGTTCAATTGTCGTGCCCAGCCCCACGGCGATCGGTTTGGCGAAACCTGCGTCCGCAGAATTTTTGCGACCGACGATTGCGCCGAGTAAAACACCTAACGGCCGGCCATCATGATACTCGATGGTGACCCCCCCCGGCTCGCACGGCCACGGCCGCAACGCGCTTGTCGTTTGATCGGCCGCGATTTGATAGCGCCCGCTCGCGGTTACGCGGTACGCTTCGCCTGCTTCGAGCCATATGCCAGACGATTGCCAGCCGCGATCAGCTCGGATCGTGGCCCGCTCCGGCTGACCTGCGAGCGGTCGCCCGCGAGCAAAATCAATCGCCATCCGCTCGAAGTCATAGCCATGATCGAGCGTCGCCACGAAGGCCTCCCACTCGGCAGTCAGCTCGGCCCAGTCGGCTTTGTATTCGCGGCGCGTGATTGCATTAAACTTCGGATCGAGGACGTGTTTGCGCAAAAGCCGGAAGCGATCGCGATAGCGTGGATGGGCATCCAGGAATTTGCAGACGGCCCATGTCCAAGCATAGGACTCGTTGCCAAGCTGCTGGCGATTATCGATTTGCATGACCTGCAGCAATGTAAGAGCCCGGTTCGCGGCGACCGCATCGCGGATAAGCTTGATGCGGCCGAGCATCGGCACTTCGTCACGGCTTTTCGGCATGATGTTTAGCGACAGCTTGCCGGTTCGCTCATCGAGCCGATGCGTAGCCATCAGCTCCGCGGTTCCTTCCATGTACCAACCCGGTCCGCAACCGCCTAGAAACGACACCATGAAGGCATGTGTTCCCTCATGCAGCAGCAGGTGGCGGCGGTAATAGGGCGTTGGTTGATCGTACAGCCAAAGCTGGGAGCCGAATGAGATTCCGTTAACGAATTTGTCATTGCTTGCCGGCATGAGACCGAGCGCGTCGAAGCGCCGCCGCTCGCCCATGAGATGGGCCCTGGCCTGCCAATCGGCGATCTTGCCGGGGTCGACGCCAAAATAGTCGGCCCATTGCACAACCGCCTCGTCGAAGATCGCCGGCAGCTTGTCGATTTCCGGGTCGGATGGCAAATCGGTTAAGAGAACGAGATGCCGGCCGGTTACACTGCGAATTCCGGCCGAACGCAATCGCGCGTCGCTTGCCGACTGGGCGAATGCAACGCCGCCCACCACCAGAAGCGCGACGACGTTCAACACGAGTCGCGTCGTCGAGCGCACAAGTTTTCCGCGAGCAATCACGATGCCAGATCCACGACGGCCTCGTACGGCTGCGCCGGCAAGATGAAGATTTTGCCGTCGCCCATGCGGCCGGTGCGGGCCACCTCCACGATCTTGCGAGCGACATCTTCGGCCCGCAGGTCCTCGACCCACACGGTTATCTCCACCTTCGGCAGAAAAGTGCGAGCGTATTCGGTATCGGCGTAGCGGTCGAGGTAGCTTTTCTGTTTGCCCATGCCTTTCACTTCGGCGACGCTAACCGCCTCAAGCGGAGCACGACGCAGCGCGTCGAGGATTCTCTCCACCAGAAACGGTTTCACGATGGCGATGATTTGTTTCATTGTAGCTGTCGGCTGTCAGCGAACGGCTGTCAGCAAAGCGTGTAACTGGCAAATCTATCTGGCCGATAGCCAACAGCCGACAGCCGATAGCCATTTGTTTAACTAAAGAAATTCTCGCCGAAAAGATTGAGTTGCGGGCCGGTTTCGACCTCCATGTCGCCGAGCACCTTGGTCTGGCACGCTAATCGCATCGTGTCTTCGTTGCCGATATAGGCCAGGCAGGGAAACGGATCGGGAAGCGGATTATAGAAGCGAAATTTTTCGATGAGGCCCATCGGGCTGGCGTTTTCGGTTCCCTTGGTGATTTTTACGCGGCAAGTTCCGCATTGGCCGATGCCGTGGCAATTGAGAAAACGGTTAAGGCCCGCGCCCTTGCCGTTGATGCCCTGGTGCACATTGATGCCGGCCTTGATCGCTTCCTTGCGCAGATTCGCGCCGCGCGGAACTTCGATTTCTTTGTTTTCCTTGACGAACTTGACAATCGGCATATCGATAGACCGTAATTTGGAAGCTTTTACTTGAGTGAATAGGCGAGCCGGGTCGTCCTCGACGGAGCGGTCGGGGACTGTCCCAATTTTCCGAGTCTTCGAGGAAAATGGGACTGTCCCCCTCTCTGAGACGATTCTGGGGATAGGCTCTTAATTTACCGCGCCTCAAGAAGGGCGCAAAGGCGGGCAAAAGACCACGGCCATGGACAAAAAATTCACCAAGCATCAGCAGCGAATCATCAAGAATTACTACGAGAACCGCGACGCCATCTCGCTGCAGCGGCTCAGCGAGCTGGTCACCGAGCTCTACCTGGCCGAGGGCAAGGCGCGCGAGCGGCAATGGAAATACATCATCGGCGCGCTGGAGAAGCTCGGCCTCCCCGAGGCCCGAATTGAGCACCTGCGAAAGAAGGACGATCCGCGATTACTCGCCGAGCTTGTCGAAGAACTGATGGCCAAGCAGAAGTAGGCCCATGTAGTAGGCACACTCCGTGTGCCGCAACGGCATACCGTTGGGCCCTCCATTCGAGGCAAAAAGGCAAGCGCGTTCGCTGCGCTCGCGATGCGCCCACTTGACACTCTCGGCCGTATAGATGTTAGGCGGCAGATCGGCCGATCAGGGTTCGGAAATGCCTAGCTGGCGGCAAATGGCGCGTGCCGTGTAGTTGTTGATTTCGCGATGCCTTGGTACGGAAGCTTGCTGCTCGTTGGCTGGATTCACCCACACCGAGTGACTTCGTCCCCTCGCGCAAGAGTTCGCAGCCCTGGTCGCGAAGATGTTTTACGAGGTCCTTTCGCTTCACGAAGCGACCTCTCCCGCTGGTGTCTCCTCGACCTCGCTGCTGGCGCTCAAATGCAGGTAGATCGGTTCCTCGAAATCCATTTCGGAATCAGTTGCACTGGGATTCGGCGTCGGCAGCGGCTGGCCAAGCTCCAATCGCGTTTCAGCAACATCGAGTAGTGCCGCCGTTAACAATCGCCGCGCATCCGTCAAATCCGCGGCGCACGTTATGGCAGCGGGAAAGTCTATGACCTGCGCATGCACGCCGCCGTCGACAAACTTATAACCTGCCTTATACCGCAACATCGCGCCACCCCCGCTTACTCCGCTCGCCTTCCAACTCAAGTATATCGTTCAACAGGAGAAACGCCAAACCGCCCCAACGGCCGGCGCGTCAACTCGGAGAGCTGATCGCGCGCCAGAAGTAGGCCCACGTAGTAGGCACACTCCGTGTGCCGCAACAGCATACCGTTGGCGCTCCATTCGAGGCAAAAAAGTCAAGCGCGTTCGCCGCGCTCGCGATGCGCCTACTTGACGCTCACGGCCATATAGGTGTTAGGCATCCTTGATCTGCAAAAGGTCGAAGATGATTGACGCGTAATCCG
>DASXWB010000013.1:0-4048 GCA_036503915.1 Lacipirellulaceae bacterium
CAGATCATCTTCAACAAAGGCGCGGTGATGATCCTGCCCACGGGCGTCAACAAGGCGACCGGCCTCAAGGCGGCGCTGAAGAAACTCGGGCTCTCTCATCACAACACCGTCGCGATCGGCGATGCCGAAAACGATGAAGCGATGCTCAAATTGTGCGATGGCTCCGCGGCCGTCGACAACGCGCTGGAAGCCGTCAAGCGGCGCGTTAATCTCGTGATGCAGGGGGCGCGCGGCGCAGGCGTCGTGGAATTGATTAATCTCATCTTGGCAGACGATCTCAGAAAACTGCACCGGGGGCCGGGGCGCGGAATCTCGATGGGCACCGACCTGGCCGGCGGCGAGCTTTGCATTCCCGTCTACGGCACGCGGGTGCTTGTGACCGGCGGCCCGGCCGGCGGTAAATCGAAATTTGCCGTCACGATGCTCGAGCAGCTCCTCGACCGCGGTTACCAGACGGTCGTCGTCGATCCGGAAGGGGATTACCAGGGGATGAAAGAGCCGGTGGTGCTTGGCACGCTGGAACAGCCGCCGGCGGTGGAGGAAGTGATTCAAGTCCTCGACGACCCGGAGAAGAGCTGCGTGGTCAGTCTGTTCGGCGCGCGCCGTGAGGAGCAGCCGGAGATTTTCGCGCGCCTGCTGCGGGCCGTGATGGAATATCGCAGCAAATTCGGCCGCCCGCATTGGTACATCATTGACGAGGCCCACTATCCGCTGCCGGCCAAGTGGAAGCCGGTCGAGGACCTGCATCTGGAGGAGCTGCGCAGCGTGATGTTCATCACCGCGTTTCCCGATCAGTTGCCCGAGTCGGTGCTGCGTAATGTCGATCTATTTGTCTCAATCGGCGACGACCCGCGCAAAAACTTGGCCGACTATTGCCAGCTGCTCGGGGAAGCGGTACCCGACATGCCGCCGCCAGTCGACCAGCAGGAGCATCACGCCATCGCCTGGTGGCGCGCTCTTGGCCCGCCGGCCTGGTTCCACCGCTTGCCGGCGCGCAGCGAACACCAGCGCCACCGCCACGGTTATCTGGACGGCGACATGGACGCGGAGCACCGCTTTTATTTCCGCGGCCCCAAGGGCGAGCTCAATCTAGGCGCGCAAAATCTGCGCATCTTCATGCAGCTGGGCGAGGGCGTCGATGACGAAACCTGGCTGCACCACCTGCGGCAAGGCGATTACGGCCGCTGGTTTCGAGACATCATCAAGGACGAAGACCTGGCCGCGGCGGCCGACCGCATCTCGCACAACGGCGACGTCTCGCCCAAAGAAAGCCGCCGCGAGTTGTTTGACGTGATTCGTAAAAAGTACGAGAAGCTGGCGTAATTGAAATCGGGGTCTGCGACCCCGGCCGCTGGCCTCGCGGAGGCCGGCTAAAGCGGCCAGTACTTCGCGATCTTCGCGCGCAAGTACACCACGCTCTCGCGAAGCTGCTCGATGCCATCGACGCCGTCTTCGATGCTGATCCAGCCGTTGAAGCCGACGCTCTTCAGTTCGCTGAAGATGGCGTCGTAGTCGTTGAGCCCGCGGCCGATGACGCCGTGCCGCAGCCGGCGCGCGTAGCCGACGCTGTCCTCCTCGCGCCGCAAGTCCTCGAGCGTGCCCTCGGCCAGGTAGCGGTCGCTGGCGTGCATCGTCACGACGCGCGACTTCACGCGCCGCAGCAGCTCCAGCGGGTCGTCGCCCGCGAGGATCGCGTTGCTCGGATCATAGTTCACGCCGAAGTGCGGCGAGTCGATGCGACCCACCAACTCGCAGAACACGCCCATTTTCTGGGCAAACTCAGGATACTGCCAGTAGTTGTCCTTATAGTGATTCTCCAGGATGAGCGTCACGCCGCGCTCGGCCGCATGCGGCAGGCAGGCCGTGATGCTCTCGGCGGCAAACGTGAGGCCGGCTTCGCGCGAAACTTCGGGCCGGCGCTGACCGCTGAGAACGCGGCAATACTTTCCGCCGAGCTCCGCGCACTGGTCGATCCACAGCTTTTGCTTCTCGACCTCGCGCCGCCGGAACTCCCCATCCGGGTGGGCGAAATCGGGCGAGCAGCAGTACATTGGTATCGAGAGACCGTGGTCAGCAGCGATTCGGCGCGACTTCGCGCAAGCGCCCGGCTGCTGCAGGTCGAGAAACCCGGTATAGAATTCCACGCCGTCGATATCGAATGTGGCCGCCAGTTCGATCCATTGGCGGACGCTCATCGTTCCGCTGACGCAAAGCTCATCCATGTACGCCTTGGGAAACGCGGCCAGCCGGGGCATCAGTCGCCTCGCTTCGTCGGATTGCGGCCGATCATGGGATACTGCTCCAGCTCGAGCACGGTGCCGCTGATGGGCCGGCTTTCGTCGGAAAGCCAGTAGACGCTGGCCTCGGCGATCTCCTCGGGTTTCAAAATTTTGCCGGATGGAGCAAATTGCGGCTCCAACTGCTCCGGCCAGTTTTTCGGCAGCCCGTCGGCGAGTTTCGTTTTATACTCGTTCGGCGTGAGCACCCAACCAACGTTGAAGTGGTTCACACGGATGCCGTCGTAACACAGGGCGTCGGCCAGATTGCGCGAGAGAGTCATCAGCGCGCCCTTCGAGACGCTATAGGCCAGCAAATTGCCTTCGCCCGTGTAGGCATTGATCGAGCCGATGTTCAGCACGCAGCCGCGCGAGCGTTTCAAGTGCGGATAGGCGGCGCGAATCAACAAAAGCGGCGCCCGCACATTGACGGCCATGATTTTGTCGAAGAACGCGGCGTCCGTGCTCTGCAAATCGCTGCGGGCGACCGACGCGGCGTTGTTGACAACGGCGTCGAGTGTGCCAAACGAACGGACGGCCGTATCCACGAGCTGTTCTGCCGCCTCCGGCTGGGCCAAATCGGCGATTGCTAGAACCGCCCGCTCGGGCCACTGACTCACAAGCGCTTGGCCGCGCTCCGCATCGCGCCCGTGGATCACCACGCGGGCGCCTTCGGCCACCGCCCGCCGCGCCATCGCCTCGCCGATGCCGGTCGTACTGCCGGTGATCAGGATGACTTTATCTTTTAAACGCATAAGGGACAAACCGCCAAGGCGCGAAGAACGCCAAGGAAGGCACGTGAATGTTATCTTGGCGTCCTTGGCGACTTGGCGGTTTTTTTCATGGCTTAAGGACCGCCTTCACAATCTTGCCGCTATGCATCATCTCAAACGCCTCGTGCCACTCGGCCAGCGGCCAGACGCCGCCGGTGATTGGCCGGACGTCGAGCGCACCCGTGGCGATGAGGCGAATCACGCGCTCCCAGATTGGCCAGTTGTGGCTGAAGCTGCCCTGGAGCGTCACATTTTTTTGCACCAACATGTCAAGCGAGAACCCAAGCGGCTGCGGACCCCAGCCGACTTTGCTGATCCAGCCCGCCGGCCTTACGAGTTGCATCGCTGTCATCAGCGAACCGCTGGCGCCCGTGGCATCGACAACTCCATCGGCGCCCAGCCCATCTACGGCCCGCGCCCACTCGGTCGCGTCGCCCACCAGCGTCTCGCAGCCGTATTGCCGCGCAACCGCAAGCCGCGCACGGTCATTCTCCAGTCCCACGACCGCTACGCTGGCCCCGCATAAGCGGGCGATCGCGCCGCTCAGTACGCCGATCGGGCCAGGCCCCAAGACGACGATGCGGTCGCCCGGCCGAATGCGCACATTGCTCACCACCGCGCTATACGCGACGCAGCACGGTTCGGTGAGGGCGGCCTGTTCAAACGTCAATCCCTCCGGCATGCGGTGCAGAATTCGCGCCGGCACCGGCACGAATCGGCGCATTGCGCCGTCAATCGTCGCGCCATAACCGCGGCGATTTGGATCGAGGTTATACATGCCCTGCCGCGAAAGTGGACTAGAAGGGTCGATCACGGCGGCCGTTTCGCTCACCACGCGGTCGCCTTCCGTCCATCCCGCAACCGCGCGGCCAACTTCGCGAATTACCCCGCAAAACTCGTGGCCCAGCACGACCGGATATTTCATCGGCCAGCTCTGCTGCCCCGTCCACATGTGCAGGTCGCTGCCGCACACGCCGACGGCCTGCACCTCGAGCAGCA
>DASXWB010000014.1:0-6012 GCA_036503915.1 Lacipirellulaceae bacterium
GACAAGCCGCACGGGTACTACAACGGCATCCAAATCACCGACCGATTCCCGGAGGAGATGCCCGTCCCGCGGAACATTGATTGGGATCTGTGGATTGGGCCCGCGCCCATGCGACCGTACCATGCGACGTACCTTCCTGGACCGCGCTGGTATCGGTGGTGGGACTTTGGCAACGGCACGATGAGCGATCTGGGCGGCCACGACAATGACGTCATGTTCCAGGTGCTCGACGTGCGTTACCCTCTGACGATCGAAGCCGCCAGCCCGATGGGCAAGGCACACCCGGAACTAGCGGCGGCAACCATGACCGTAACGTATGAGTTCCCGGCCCGCGGCTCGGAACCCCCGTTCAAGTTGTTCTGGTATCAAGGCCAAGGAAGGCCGCCGCAGTTTGACGCCAGGAAAATGAGCGATCGCGGAGTGTTGTTCATTGGCGACCAGGGGATGCTCTACAGTGGCGGACGCGGCGAACCCAGACTATTGCCCGAAGACAAGTTCAAGGATTACCCGACCCCACCGGAGACGCGTCCGCGCTCCGCCGGGCACCACATCGAATGGATCGAAGCCTGCAAGGGTCAAGGTCCGGCGCCCGGCTCGAACTTTCTGTATTCAGGCTGGGTCACCGAGTCGAACCACCTTGGCAACGTGGCTTACCGGACGGGTAAAAAGCTCGAGTGGGATCACGTCAACCTCCGCGCCCGCAACGCACCGGAAGCTGACCAATTCATCCGGCGTCCCTACCGAAAGGGCTGGGATGGCATCCTGACCTAAGTAGACTGTCTGAAGTAATTGGGGTGGGCTATTCGCTGGTTGTTCTGAACGGACATCCTGCCGTTCCGCAATTGGGTGTGTTTTGCCACTTTGCGGACTGCCACGGAGGAGTCGCGGGCGAGTGGTCAGGCCTGTCGTCCTCAAACTGCTTCGGTGTAATCGGATGGATGGAATCAAGCGGGACGAAGCGACTGTCGAGGTGTTGGACTAGAGGAGATTGAGCCAACCGACTTACGCGCTCAGGACACGCCCTCCTTGTACACATCGGGGGCCGAAACGTGAGGGAGCCAACATGGACATTTCGACGACGCATTCCGCGCCGAAAACGTGGCTGCCCTGCAGTAGCACAAGTCTGCATGAGTGTGTCGCACCGACGCACCGGTGCCGCAATGCTGGTCACAAAAATGGAGGCCGGGATTGCTCCCGACCTCCGGTATCAATCACTACAACTCGACCGATTCGACTTCACGGACGAAGCGGCCGGCGTCGCCGGCAAGGAACGAAGCCACGACGTTGAACACGGCGTCACTGAAGCCGCCGATGTTCAAGATGTCGTCGCGCTCCGGCGCTTGCACGGTTTGGTAGGCCTGCAGGTCGATGCAAACCAGCTTCGGCGTAGCGGCCTCGCGGCCGGCGAGCTTCTGCTGATTCTCAACGAACTCGACCCATTCCGTCATCACGCCGGTCGCGCCGCGTCGGCCTGCAGCCCAAGCCTGACCACGGTAAACCCAGCTTTCCATGTCGCTGACCAGCACGACGCCCGCAAACTGTCGCTTGCGGTAGCGCGTGTTGGCTTCGCGAAGTGGGAGCGCGCAATCCGTGCCACCGCCTCCGTACTTGGCCAGCCGCTCGGCAAGACTCAAAATCGAGTCCTGCAGGTCGAACCGCGCCTCGTACGCTGCCGTGTCGAACGGCACAACGATGCTGTCCGGGTTGCGCCGCAACACGGCCGCAGCAAACAGCGCCGCCACGTCGACACAACGCATCTTGCTCGTTGCACCGCGGCCACGGTGACCCGTGACCGGCGACTGCATGGAACCCGACGTGTCTAGACCGACAAGGACCGGACCTGGCAACTCCGGCACGTTTCCGCAGGCGATTTCCGCTGCCTTGGTGAGCGCGGCCTTGATCTTCTGCGGAACTTCCGAGGCTGCGTTCAGGTACGCCGCCAGGTACTGGTACGGGAACTGTCGCGAGCGGCGAATTTCTTCGGCGTCTGCAATGCGATCCGCGACGTAGTCGACCATCGCGCGACCGGCCTTGCCGTTACCGAAGACCTCGTGACGCAAAAGCGTGTTGAGATTCATTCGCAGCGCCTGCGGTCCCATCTGGCGGGCAATCGCCTTCCAAACGAGCGGACCCTTGGCCGCGTCGGCGAGTAAGTCCCAGCGAACCGACAGGTCACCGGCGATCAAGGCCTGAGCTTCGGCCGTGTCCGCGCGACGATAGGCGTCGAGGGCCTGCACGGTTGCCGGCAGGTCGTCCGACTTCGCCGGTTCCCACTTTTCGACCGGCTTTTCGGTCACCCAGCCAAACAGCGCGCGGCGCTCGTTGTCCAGCGGCGTCGGACGGGCCATGCGCAACACGTCGCGCAGGCTCGGATCGTGACCGATCGACGCCGACAGCAACTTGCCAACCGAAGCTCCGTTCAGCCAGCGCTGAAACGCCCGCTGCAGCGAAGACGACAGGCTCTTGCGGCCGAACTGGCCCGAGCGCGTCATCTGGAACACGGTGCGCAGCACGCGACCGTTATCGACGACGCGGTCGAACACGCGGTGCAACAGCGCCGTGTCGCGCTTCGAGAGCGCAACGACGATTGCGGCCGGCATGTCCTTCATGTAGGCGCGTTCGCGTGCGAATACGGCGAGCTTGGCCAGGTAGACGTTATCGTCTACGAGTTCAATCAGCCGCTTGAGCTCGTCGAGCTGAGTCTCGGCACTGGCGTAGTAAGCGCCGTTGAAGCAGCCCGTCGCCGCCAGCTGCGCAAGTGCATGCTTCGGCGCAAGCTGGTAAGCGCGGCCGCCGGCCTCATTGATGGCCTCGGCGCGCGGCAGCCAGCTCTTGATGCTCGAAAATAGACTCTTGTTAGCCATTAGCGGCCTCCTTCCAGCAAAAACGTCCGACGAGGTGTGGCACAGAGCGGCCGAGTTACTGGCGGTGGTAAGCCGCACGAAACTCTTGGGAGCGTTACTCCCAGGCCTGGTGGTGACCATGGACTCCACGCCGGCAGTCGGACTGATTTAAGGACACTCAACGAAGTTTTGGGCAGAGAAATTCCCCAACCCGCCGCTTACGGGCGACAAGCGGGGTCCGGCCCCACAGTTCGTGAAAAGGGGGCCGGGCGGGATTCGAACCTGCAAAGCCATGTACTCCGCACCGGCAGTCGAGTGTGTATTAATGTCCCGACGAAGTTGTGTGTTAGAGACTTTACGGCGAGCTGCCTTTGCTCCACGGCGCATTTGCAATAAAGAGGGTGCGCCGGCAGGACTCGAACCTGCAACCTCCGGGTTATGAACCATGTACTCCAATACGGCAGTCGGGAATATTCGTATTAAGACGACCGACGAGGGTTTGACCAGAGACTTTACGCTGCTCTGCCATTGAGCTACGCCTCCGAACTCGATTCAGTGGAGGCGGCAGGATTCGAACCTGCAACCCGCGGCTCTTGAAGCATGTATTCCAATCGGCAGTCGGTCGTGTTTCGTTGTAAATGTAAAGGACCAGCCAACGAGGGAATGGTTCGGACACGTTTCACTTTCACAGAATGATGTAGTCTAAACCTGCAGTCGGCTGATCAGAGACGCTGACAGGAGTCGAACCTGTTTCTTACTGCTTTGCAGGCAGCAGCCTAACCGTCTGGCTCCAGCGTCGTTTTGGCAAATGCCCTCGCCAGGAATTGAACCTGGTCCTCGACCTTCGCGGGGTCGCGTGCGAATCCGGCACACTCCGAGGACGTTGATCTCATTTAAATACCTCGCCGAGGAGTCGAACCCCGTCTTGCAGATTCGAAGTCTGCCGTGCTCATCCGTCACACTCGCAAGGCGCAAGTAGCCCGTCCAGGAATCGAACCTGGTCCGACAGCTTCGGAAGCTGGCGTGCGATCCGGCACACTCACGGGCGAAAATGTTGTAGTATCTCGACCTGGAATCGAACCAGGACTTGAACTTTAGGAAAGTCGCGTGCGATCCGTTACACTATCGACATATGGAGCCGACGGCTGGAGTCGCACCAGCATCGATCGGTTTACAAAACCGATGCCTAGCTATTCGGCCACGTCGGCAAGCACGAGCGCGAGGATTTGAACCCCGTCCGCCAGTTTTGGAGGCTGGCTGCTCTCCCAGGAGCACACTCGTGTAAAGCGTCCCCGGCCATTCGACCGGGAACGCGTCTCAATCACTTCTGCAATTCAGCGCTCCAGTACACGTCGCTCACGAACTTCGACCAGCTTTCCAGCCGAACGTGATGATCCGCATATACCGGCTTCCACGTTGGCCGAATCGGCTGACGCCGTAGCGCCATGCTGGCCTCGCGTGGTGTGCGGTCGGCCTTTCGCTTGTTGCAAGCCACGCAGGCCAGCACACAGTTCGTCCAGCTCGACACACCACCTTGCGACCGCGGCACCACGTGGTCGATCGTCAGTTCATCCGTGCCCGGTTGGCTGCCACAGTACTGACAGACATACCGGTCACGCTTGAATACGTTACGCCGACTGAACGTCACGGCCGATTGCGGCTGGCGATCGTAGTCCGAGAGGGCAATCACCTCCGGCACGCGCAGCCGCATACTGATTGCCTGCACGAACGCTTCGTCATCGCGCGGCCGCAGCTTCGACCAGTCTTCCCATGAAAACGTCTGGTAGTCAGCCACATCGACGACGCGAGCTGCTTCGTTCCACAACAGCACGAGCGCACGCGCCACCGTGGCGACGTTGACTGGCTGCCAGTTGCGGTTCAAAACCAGCGTTGGGCGCTGCAAAACACTTTCGCTCATCGCTCACTCCATTTCGGGTCAACTTTTCAATCCGAGGGTGTCCAACGGGAGTCGAACCCATACTTCCAGCTTCACAGGCAGGCGTGCTTGCCACATACACCACAGACACCGTAAAGTTGGGCCGCCGCGGAGGGCGGCCCTACGTCAATCGATGAACGCCACGTTTCGCATGGCGATCGCTTGAGTTTCAGTGTTCATCATCACCTGGTGCCAATCGTGCAAGACGATTGTCTTGTGATCGGAATGACGCACCTTTCCGCGGACGAACACTCGCGGGTTGCGCCGCTGGACGACCCAGTGCAGTTGTCGCAGCTTCGGCTGGCGGCTGATCGCCCGCTCGTATTGAGCCGGCGTCAGGCCGTTTGGATGCTGCGTGCTCACGTACACCGTTTCGCCGCCATCGCGAAACAACTCTTCGACGAAGTGCGGCTTGCCGCCGCCGCGACGGAGCGGTTCGTTCCGCAGAATGAGATTCTTGTTCAGTTGGAATTTGCCTCCAACCGGCAGGAAGAACCATTCACCTTGGCGGACGAACACCTCGTTGCGACGTCGGTTTAGCTTGCGCGGCTTCACGGCGACTTGTCGCTGCAGCCGACGAACATCGGCCGGCTTCAGCGCTTCCATCGCCGTGGCAACCGTTGAGACGGCAGCCGTCTCCGGGACGGCCGCAACGAACCAGTGGCGTTCGTCGTGACCGCACAGAAACTTGTGCTTGCCGTCGTCATCGCGCGACATCAGAACCAGGTGCCGCAGGCGCGGCTGAGCGTCGACGACGTTCACATCGACCGCGTCCGGCTGACTGGCCGCGATGTCGAAGAACTCGCCGAAGCGGTCGGTTCCGATGTCGATCGACACGCCGCTGGTGCGGTTGCGTCGCGTATCGGTGCGCAGCTTCGCCCGCGCGCCAATTATCGCGAAGTGGCGTTCGAGTAAATGCGCGTTCATGGTTATTTCCCCCAAACAAATGAATCTAAAATGTCCAGATAGGAGGTCTAAGACGCGGTACCGTTGTAAGTGGTTCGCGGTTAGTCTTCCATCTTTCGTCTATTTGCATTCTGTCATTCAACAGCCCGACCAGGACTTGAACCTGGAACACCTCGTTAGAAGCGAAGCATGATTGTCCGTTTCACCATCGGGCTATGTTCCAATCGAGTACAGCGGAAGGCATGGGATTCGAACCCACACGGCACCTTGCGGCACCGCACGGTTTAGCAAACCGGCCCGGCGAACCGTATCCGGCTACCTTCCGTA
>DASXWB010000015.1:0-7553 GCA_036503915.1 Lacipirellulaceae bacterium
AATCGCCCGGCTGCCGCCGCCGGTGATCGACAGCAGCATGTGCTTGCCAGAAGCATGAACGCGCTCGATCAGCTCGTGTGCAATTGAGGGCGACATGCCCTCAGTGTACCAGCGGCGGACGCGCGCGAAACACTGGCTGGGTTGCCTTTTGTCAACATCTTCGCGGCAAACGCCCTCGCCATGATGCGTTTTGGCGACACGGTGCGGAATGAACGAACGATACGGCATCCGGATCGGGTTCAAATCGTGCTTCTCCAGTGACGCGGTTTCAGAGGGCGCATCGGCACAATTTGCGGCCGGCATGCGGCTTGCCCTAACGGACAGACCTGACCGCAAAGAACTTCGCCGTTTCGACGCTACCGCTCAACCGCACCCACACCGACGCAGGCAACTATGGTCGAAGTGATTGAAGTCAACGACATCGATGAACTCTCGCAATACCGATTGCTTTGGAATTCGCTGTTTGCCGCGACGCCGCGCGCGTCGTTCTTCCTGACGCTCGATTGGCTCGAAGCCTATTGGCGCCACTTCGGCCGCGACCAAAAACTCAACGTGCTGATCGTGTACGCGGCCGGCCAGCCCATCGGCATTCTGCCGCTGTGCGTGCGCAGCGAGCAGTATCGGCTCAATAAAGTGCGCGTGCTCACCTATCCGCTCGACGACTGCGGCACCTGGTATGGCCCGATTGGGCCGAATCCGGCATCGACCATGCTGGCGGCCATGCAACACATTCGCCGCACGCCGCGCGACTGGGACATGATCGAGCTTCGCTGGGTGTCCGACGACGGCACGCACGGCGGCCGAACGGCCCGCGCTTTGCGCGTCGCCGGCATGTTCACGGAGAAACAGCCGTATCAAACCACGTCGATCCTCGAATTGCCGGAGAATTGGGACGAGTTCGTGTCGGCAAAATCCCGCTCGGTGCGCCACCAGTTTCGGCGTCAGCTGCGGCATGCGTTCGAGGAAGCGAACGCCGAGTATGTCCGCCATCGGCCAGCGCCCGCCACAGAAGGCGACGGCGATCCGCGCTGGGATTTGTATGCGATGTGCGAAGAAACGGCCGCCAGCAGCTGGCAATCGAGCGTTACCAACGGCAACACGCTCTCGCACGATCGCGTGCGAAACTACTATCGCGATGCGCATGCGGCCGCCGCGCGGCTGGGTATGGTCGACGTCAATGTGCTGATGTTCGAGGGCCGCCCGGCCGCGTTCCTATACAATTACGTGTGCGACTCGCGCATCTCCGCCTTGCGAACGGGCTTCGACGCGTCGCTTGCGAACCACGGCTTCGGTTCGGCTTTGGCCCTAAGGTTCATCCAAGACTCGATGGCTCGTGGCGACACGTTCGTCGATTTCGGACAAGGCGAAAGAGAACACAAACGCCGGCTGCGAACCCGAGCCGAATCTACCTACCGTCTCACGTACACGCCGCTCGGATCGTGGCGCTCGCAAACGGTTCGCTTGACGCGATGGGCCAAAAACCGCTTGTCGCGCACCAAGCCGGCAAGCGCGACAGCCGAAGCCGCCAGTGCCTGACAAGCTCGCGGCCGACGTGGCAATCGATTCTTATTCACCGACCGCCGCGCGGTAGCCGTAGTCGAACAACAGCTCCCACTCCGCCTGCTGGATGTCGAGGCACAGCTCGCGCGCGTCTCCCTGGCCGCGGACTGACGTTTCACACAGGTCGACAAATGCCAGCGGATCCCACGCGCCGCCCGTGATCAGTTTCTTTCCGCTACTCTCTGCGCCGCGCACGGCGGCCATCTCGGCAGCCCGCTGACCCACTAAGTCCAGCACAGGATGCTTGCCCACGCGGCGGAACCAGTACTTGGCGTTCGAAAAATCGCCTTCGCGGCGGTGCATGATGCCGTGCCAGAAACTGCCCGATGGCGTTTCGATCTCCTGGCTGAATTTGTGCGACTCATCCAGGTAATCGTGCAGCAGCCAGGCGGCCGAGATGCAGCACGCAGCCATCTCGCGATCGATGACACGGGCATGCGCGAACGCTGCGTCGACCGATAAAGCCTCAAGCGCCGCTCGGGAAGCGGTGTCCGGCCGGCCCGCATCAAGCGGTCGCCGCCGGTCAGTCGCCAGCAGGGGCGCGAACACCGGGCCGTACGACTGGAGGTTGAACGGAGTCATCGTGCATCTTCGCTCACGGGAATGGTTGTGTGTCTTCGCCATGCGAACTAGGCTTCGTCTCAAAACGCAATCTGACCATCAGCCGGCGGGTACCCTCTGGGTGGCTAGCGGCCGGTTTGATGGCAAAACCGGGGGCTAGCGCCCCGCGGCTGATCGTTTTTGGACAAAGCCTAATCTACCACAGCGTGGCCAACGAGTCAGGCGACTCGCCTACGTGTGGTCCGCCTCGGCTCCGCGGACCTACTTGATCCTCGGGGAACTTCATAGGAGCGCAAAACTCCCCCACATACTTTTGCGCTCCTATGGCGGAGCGGTACTTAAACGTCGGGAAACTGCGAAGGCGCTCAAAACTCCCCCCCATATTTTTGAGCGCCTTCGAATGATGCATGATGTATGTGACGTGAACTGGTCATGTGTGCTTACGGAACGCGGATCGGTTTGGGGACAGGGTCTTGAGTTTCGCCCCACTGACAGTTTTTTGTTTTTTCTCCTGGGACGTTATTCGGCCAATTCCGACCCGCGGGTGGGGCAAAACTGTTTTAAGGTGGAGCAAGATTTGTCAGGACAAAGCTATCCTGATGCCTCAGTAGCCACCCTCGCTTACGGTTTGGGTTAGTGCGCTGGTTTCCCTTGCTTACGCAACTTCAAGGTGCGGCGTCAGATGTCCAAAACTCCCCCCACATACTTTTGGACACCTGCTGCGATTTTGGTTTGCCCAACCGCTCCAGTTCGCCGCGTTGACAGGTGCGCACAATTCTTGGGTGTGGGTTTTGCGCATCTGTGCGCGGGTTGGGATCTCGGATGAGCGACCGGTTGTGGGCTGCGCCAGGCGCGTGGTCCCGGGCCGGCGCTGTTGGGTCGGCGTGCGGAAACATGGTTCAGGCCTCTTCGATTGAGCGACGGTGGAATAGGTGACGGGTGTATACTATCCGCTTCTATGAGGCTACCCGAAGTGGTGGCCGAAAACAAGAGAATTTTCGGCCGGGGCGCTGGTGGCCGAAAAGACGGCTTGACAGCGCAATTTAGAAATCGAAGTTGCCGCAGCATGGCGCATACTAGCGCAAAGTGGGCCGAGGTAAAAAAAGAGCTGCGTCCGCCGTTGCCTCCCTTTGCCTCTGGAATAATTGGATGGCCGCAATGCGAATCAATTTATCACACGTCGGCGGGCCCGGAGATAATTCTATTTTGCATATTGCGCCGGGCCATGTTAGACTGCAGGCGGTTTGTCGCGACGGGCCAGTCGGGGGCAAATCGGCAACAGAGTAGCATGTTGTTCCCCATTCAAGGCCCTTGGTCGGCGCCGGCCGCATGGCTGTGCGTCTTTCTGCGCCTTCTCGCCACGCGACTGCGCTCGGAACTTGCCCAACGCCAATCCCCTTTCAACAGCGGTGAGCGAC
Organism: Lacipirellulaceae bacterium; assembly: GCA_036503915.1. GTDB lineage: Bacteria > Planctomycetota > Planctomycetia > Pirellulales > Lacipirellulaceae > JABDGM01. The sequence continues at coordinate 3,540 of DASXWB010000015.1, forward strand.
GGTCCGGCTCATCGCGAGGGGATACTGCGTTGACGCCCGTTTGTTGCCCGAAGCCATTTGAGTTTTATCCGTCGCTCGAAGAGAGCGAGGAATTCATCACTGTATTTCAGTATTCCGGACGGAGACCTTCAACATGGCTACGCGACGTTCTGCGCGCCAGGCCGCCCGACGGCGAAGCCGTCGCGCGCATGCAAATCAGCAAAAACCGCTTTATCGACGTACGCTGCGCTACGAACCGCTGGAGGACCGGCGGCTCTTGGCGCTAGTGACGGTCAACACACCTCTTGACATTGTCGATCTCGATGATGGCCTCACGTCGCTGCGCGAGGCGATCTTCGCCACGAATCTTGTCAGCGGTCCGGACGAAATCACGTTCGACTTTGGACACGACGGGCCGGAGACGATCTTGCTCACGCAGGGCGAGCTGCGGATCAGCGACGACCTGACGATCACGGGCCCCGGCGCCGAATTTCTCACGATTGACGCCAGCGGGAACGATCCGACGCCGGACCGCAAAGAGGGCTTCGGCAGCCGCATCTTAAACATCAACGACGGCAATAGCGCTCACTTGCTCGACGTTGTCATCAATGGTTTGGTGCTAACCGGAGGCGATATCCGCGGCGATGGGGGTGCGATAGTCAGTAATGAACATCTGACGATCCTGTATTGCACATTCAGCCAAAACTGGACGTCTGGGGACGGCGGCGCCATCTATAGTGAACGTGGCAATTTGACTATATCCGGCAGCACTATTACTGCAAATTCAGGCGCAGACCACGGCGGTGGCGTCAGCCATATAGGCGATTTTTCAATTGCGCGGACTGTCACCGTAATTGATAGCACAATCAATGGCAATTCCACCACGCGCTTCGATGGCGGCGGCATTAACGTAGAAAATGCCAGTGTGGTAATACAGGGCAGCATTGTCAGCGGCAACTCCGCGTGCCGGGAGGGCGGCGGCATCTACTTAAGAAATCGCGCCAATTTTCCCTCCAGACTAGAAATTACAGAAAGCACAATCAGTGGCAATACTACCGAGTCCCGCGGTGGTGGGGGGATTTCAAGCTCGGGCATCAATGGAAACAACTTGCGCCTTATAGCCAGCGCTAGCGTGATTAGCGGCAATTCGGTCGGCGGGTGGGATGGAGGCGGCATTCTGAGCCGGTACTGCGACCTGACAGTGAGCAACAGCACAATCACGGACAATTCGGCGAAACTCGATGGCGGCGGGATTTCGGCTCGATGGGGTCACGTGAATGTGACGAGCAGCACAATTAGCGGCAACTCTGCACAACACGACGGCGGAGGCGTTTATGGGCACTATATTACCGTGGACGACACCACGATCAGCGGAAACTCAACCGTTAATGGTCGAGGCGGTGGCATTTTTGTTGGGGTGGATCTAACGCTGTCGCATAGCACGGTCAGTGACAACTCCTCGGGCGGCGACGGCGGCGGAATTGAAGGCACCCCTGCCTTTCTCAAATTGGTGGAAAGCATCATCAGCGGCAATACCTCCAAACGTAATGGCGGTGGGATCAACAGCTCATTAATTACAGCAATTGAGAACTCAACAATTAGCGGAAACTCGGCGAGCAGATCCGGGGGCGGCATCTATAGCCGAGGCCCGCTGACGTTGATGCATTGTATAGTTGAGGGCAATTCAGCGATTCACGATGGTGGCGGGATTGCAATATTCGGCACGGGCGGCGGTACATCGATTACAGATACCTCAATAATCGGCAACTCCGCCGCTCTCGGCGGTGGCATCCACAGCCAAGATAAAGGGCTAACATTAACCGCGGTGACGATGAGCGGCAACTCAGCGAGGGGTAATGGAGGTGGAATCCTAATTCTTGGACCGGAGCTTTTGCTCATAAACAGCACGGTCAGCGGCAACACGGCCGAGGGCGCTGGGGGCGGTTTGTACCTATTGAACCGCGGATCCGACGTTTTTTCGATCGATCATAGCACCATCGTAGCTAATTCAGCGACTGGGTTTGGTGGCGGCATAGCGGTAGTTGGCGGCGGGTTGCAATTGAACCATTCAATCGTCGCGCGGAACGAAGCAACCTTTGGCCAAGATTTGACGCCACTGTTCGGTAGCGCCGAAGTGCGATTTAGCCTGATTGGAAGAAATTCGCAAAGTGAGCTGGCAGAGGCCCCTGTCGGTTCACCCGATGCTAACGGCAACCTGGTTGGCGGACCTGTTCACGGTGCAATCGACCCGTTGCTCAGTCCGCTGGCCGCAAACGGCGGGCCGACGATGACGCACGCGCTGTTGCCTGGCAGCCCGGCGATTAATGCGGGTGACCTCAACGCCAAAGCGGGGGAAGGCGGCGTGCCGCTCTACGATCAGCGCGGCGAGCCATTTGGCCGCGTCGTGAATGGCCGCATCGACATCGGCGCCTTTGAATATCAGGAAGCCAGCGACCTCAATTTATTGGTCGATACGCTCGACGATGAATCGGACGGTGACCACGGCCGCGGCGATCTTTCGCTGCGCGAAGCCATCGAGCTGGCCAACCTCTACCCCAGCGACGACACGATCCGCTTCGACCCGGGCCTCACGGCCGCCGGCCCGGCCACGATCCTGCTCACGATGGGCGAGCTGCGAATCAACGATGATGTTTCAGTCGAGGGCCCTGGCGCCGAATTCCTGACCATCGACGCCAGCGGCAACGATCCCACGCCGACGATAAACGATGGCAGAGGGAGCCGCGTATTTAGCATCTTTAGGGGTGAAACCTTCATCGGAGGCCTTACTCTTACTGGCGGAGATGTAGGAGATATATCGGGCTCGGGCGGCGCAATTTCTTCGAATCCAAATGTAACAATCGCTGACTGCTTTATCATCGACAACTCGGCGCGCGGTGATGGCGGCGCAGTCTATAGCCGGGGACGTTCGCTCACCGTAATCCGCAGTATCATCAGCGGCAATTCCGCAAATGGAGACGGAGGTGGAATTCGAAAAGAATCAGGCACGCTTGTCGTCGAGGAGAGCACGCTTAGCAACAATACGACGCGCGTGGCCGGCGGCGGAATCTCCGCAGCTTATGGTGCTCAGTTTCACGTCCGAAAAAGCCACTTGCGTGATAACTCGGCCTACTCGTTCGGCGGTGCCCTTCAGATCACTTACGGCATTGGCGAGTCGACGATCGAAGGCAGCGTGATCACTGACAATTCAGCCGGCGACGGAGGCGGCATTTGGAACCTGCGCGCAAAGCTGGCGGTGATGAGTAGCGTCATCAGCGACAACTCTACCGAGGGGTGGGGTGGCGGCATCCATTCGTACAGCGACAGCGACCTGACACTGATCAGCAGTCTGCTCAGCGGCAATATGGCTTCCTCCGGCGGCGCCATCGCCACTTCCAATGAGGGGACGCGATTAAAATCGCTGACACTGGTCGATACCACCATCATTAACAATTACGCTAGCTTTTACGGCGGCGGCATCTTTGCCGACAGATCCAACCTTACAGCGATTGGCACCACCATAAGCGACAACGCGGCCAACAGAATTGGAGGTGGTATTGCGTTTCGTGATCCAGGCCTGCCTGTTACTGCACTTTCCTTAACCCAATGCACTATCTCTGGCAACCAAAGCAAACAGCATGGTGGCGGTGTTTACATCTATCATCATCCTGATTCACAGCATACGATTTCTCACTCGACAATCGCGTTCAATGTGTCCGATGCCGACGATTCTGGCAGCGGCTCCGGGGGCGGGCTATTTATTCGCCGTGGCTCAATTGATATTGATCACTCGATCATTGCCGGAAACTTGGACCGTACGGAGGTTGGTCCAGACTTAACCGGATCTGTCGGCACGACGCTGGTCGTCACGAATAGTCTTATTGGGACCAATACAGGAAGTGGTTTGGCGGAAGCTTCGGCCGGCTCGCCGGACGCGAACGGAAACATAATTGGCGGACCGGTGCATGGCGTTATTGACCCACAGCTCGGTTCACTTACCGACAACGGCGGGCCGACGCCGACGCATGCACTCTTGCC
>DASXWB010000016.1:0-2169 GCA_036503915.1 Lacipirellulaceae bacterium
CGTACCCTGAGAACCCGAATGGGGCCATGGGAGATGTAGCGGGAATTTGCGACGCGACCGGCCGCGTGTTCGGTCTGATGCCGCATCCGGAGCGCTTCGTGGATCCCACGCAGCATCCGCGCTGGACACGTGAACCGGGACGCGCCGCCGGCGACGGGCTGCGCGTGTTTCAGAATGCCATCCGGTATTTCACTTGATCCCGGTGGGCCGCCGCTTTGCAGCTTTCCTACTTGTCGTCGTTATCTGGCTCGTGGATCAGCGACGCCTCACTCAAACGCCAGCCCAATCTGCCAAGCAGCCGCGCGTACAGAAACAGGCCGAACACATAGAGCGGCGCCAGCGCCAATGCCAAGTACTCGTGGTACTGCGCCGCAAAGATTCCAGCGGCCGCACAAACTGCTGCCAGGCAGGCCGACTCGAGATAGAAAAGCATCATCGAGAACGGGCAGCGGATCATCGCGCCGAGCACTTTCAATTCGATAAGTTCCCAGGTCGAATTGCCGGCCAGTTGCGACAGCAGCGTTACTGGAAACCCAAGTAGCAGGCTGCCGCCGCTCAACAAAGCAAGTTGCCACGGCTCTTCGGCAATCAGGCGGCCGAGCATCCATCCCGGTGCGGCGGTGAACACCAGTGCGACGCTCACCGGCAGCATTTCGCTCATCGACATGATGAAGTTCATTGGCGGCCATTCGCGAATTCGATCGGCGCCCGCCGCACTTTGCGAAACGATGGCAATGAGGATGTTCGACGCGGCCGCAAGCCAGATGATGGCGCCGATGGCGCCAATCATGGTTTGGGCCAGCCCACCCATCGCCGCCATCGCGCCGAGGCTGTCGCCTTGCCAGGTGGCCCATGCCGGCACGCCGTCCACAATCAGCCAGGCCCAAATCAACAGGCCAATCGTCAATGCCGCCCAGCGATCACGGCAACCGGCTTGGAAGGGAAACGGCAGGATGCCCGTAAGCAACGGAAATCGCGGCAGGACGGGTCGTCCGCGGCTGTCCAGCTCCATCGGCTTGCCGGTTTGCGCCGATTTCTCGATGGCCCGCGAATAGGCCGCTTCCTGTTCCTCTTCGAAGTCCATGCCGCGCGTCGAAACCGGCACGACGACCGGCCGCTCGCCCGGCGCTGCGGTCAAATCCAATTTGGGGGTTTCCGCTTCCGTGGCTAATACTGAGCGTTTGGCGGCCTGCTTTGCCGGCGGCGGCACGACGTGGCGTTTGCCGCAATCGGGACACGTAATCGTCTGGCCGACTTGCGTCTCCATGGCATACATCAATGTGTCGCAATGCTTGCAGCGTACGGCAATATATTTGGGCTGTGCCGCGACCAGTTGGCTCGGAAGTGGCTGCTCGTCGGCGTCCCACAGCTCATATTGCTCGCCTTCAAGCGCGGCAGGGATGTTCTTGCGCTTCGGCGGCGGAGGTTGCGGAACCACCGTGCGGGCGCCGCAGTCGGGGCATTTTAGCGATTTGCCAATCTCATGGGGCCGGCCGTACATACGCGTCTGACAAACGCGGCATTCGACCGCGATGTATTGTGGCGGAGATGGTTTTTCCTCATCCTCGACATCGATCGCCGAATCGGCTTCCGTCGTTGGAGCTGCTGTCGGCACCGCGAACTTGGTGCCGCATGAGGCGCAGCTTCCGCTCCGTCCGGCCATGGAGACAGGAATCTCATAGTGCGCACCACATCCGGGGCAATCGACCGAGAGCAGCTGCGGCTTGGTGACAGACATGGGAGACGTATTTATTTCATTTCCGACAAAGGGAGGTAACTTGCAGTATACATCGTCCGGCCCAGGGAATCTTATTCGGCTGGCATTCCTTCTGGGGTCGGGAGTCTTCAAAATGCGCGATCGTGAGCGACATTTGCGGCTATGGATGAGTGCCCTGATCAAATAGCGGCCTCGACTCCCGACCCATTTAACACCATAGCGCGAAAAGGGGTCGGGAGTCGCTGGCGTCTACGAGTATCGGAATTTGCTGTGCTACCAACCGAGGGAGACTGTAAGGGCGTTAAAGACTCCCGATCCCGGGTTGGCGGGGGTTGGTAGCGATTAGTTTGCCGGCAATAATTCAACCCGTTCTGCCCTCAACTCTCAACCCTCAACTTTCAACTCTTTCATGTGGCACGGCATTTACGGGCACGCTGCGATTGTCACGCGGT
>DASXWB010000017.1:0-4082 GCA_036503915.1 Lacipirellulaceae bacterium
GAGCTCAAAGGCGAACGTGTCGACCAGATGCACGTGCGTGAAGATCCGCTCCTCGCCGTGCTTGCGAACTTGCTTCCGCTCGAGCGTGTACACGATGCCGTCCTCATCCAACAGATGCGTCACCGCCTCGGCCGTGTCGGAAAACACGTGCAGATCAATATCGGAACCTTGGCGAATGTGGCCCGTGAGCACGCTGCCGATGAGCCGCGGCCGGAACGGCGCGAGCCGCCGCATCATGGCCAGTGCCGCCAGGCGCATGGCGAGCAGGTTGTCGGTGCGGGCGGCGCCCTCGAACAGGCGGGCCAGCATCTCGATCTGGTCGCGAATCTCAACGTTGCTCGGCAAGTCGGCCGGCTTGACCCAACCCTGACAGACGCGCCGTGCCGCTTTCATCTTGGCCGTGTAGTACTCCGACTCCTGCCGCGAGTACATCAGCCGGGCGGCCTCCCAGGCAATCTGCCGCCGCACTTTCGATCGATTCATCCAACAGGCGCCGTAAGCCCAAGTGACCGGCGCGCGGGCATTGGAGTTTGCGAAGTTTGGGAAATGAGGCCGGCATTCAAGCGGGCCGAATGTTATCTTATCCATCCTTCCAAGGTTTGGCAAAAGCGGTTGCCCGCCGCCGCCATTTGGTCAGATGCTCAAAATTCCCCCCATGGATTTTTGCGCACCTGATGTCGCCGGAGCGTAACGTTAGTTTTTGGTTGTTAGTGGAAGGCATCTCATTTTCGCCCCACCAAATTTTTTTCTTTTTCTCGTGGGGCGAAATTCGGCGAATTTCGCCTCGCGCGCTTGCTGTAAGTCGCCTGCCGGTTAGTGTTTACGGTGTGGCGGTGAGGCGAAATTGTCTGAATTTCGCCTCGGGGGGGGTGACAAAACTCTCCCGAGGTGAGGCGTTATTCGTTGGGCACTCGAGGCGCCGCATCAGATGTCCAAAACTCTCCCCACCTACTTTTGGACATCTGGTGCGATTTGGGTTTGTCCAACCTCTGCGGTTTGCCGCGGTGACAGGTGCGCAAAATTCTTGGGTGTGGGTTGTGCGCATGTGTCGCGTTTTGGACACATCAAGAATTAATCCCCCCTTCGACAAGGTCAGGGCCGGCTCTGAGCAGACGGCAGGCGCGCAGCCTGAGCGCAGTGTGGGAGCGTTCAACCATCCGCTTTCAGCTCCATGCGGAGCCCATTTGCGTATGTGTACATTAGCACACTTGGTGGCCGAAAACAATGGGGTGGATGCGCGATGCTGGAAGAGAAAGGTGCGTGCGCGCCTGCGCTGAAAAAGTTTGAAATTGGCCACGGAATTTGGTAGAGTGCGCGGGGCGTGCTGTGCGCTATGGAAAGCTTTCAATTTCGGCCGCACCCATCTCCCGCGGGTGGCGCAGGCCGTGCCAACGGATGTAACGCACGATCCAATGCCGATACGCCTCTTCGGTGCGCAGCGAATAGTGACCAGCTCGCAGCTTTTCTTGAACCTGCTGAAGGAGCCTCATGGATACGGATCCTATGTATACTATTGGTCGAGATGCAAGCAGTCTCGGCCTAATTCGGCTTGGCGGCAGCTTAGTTTGGACCGTAAAGGCTTGAAGTATTTGAGTTTGCGTCGGTTAGTGAAATAGGCAAAGGTAACTTCCATCTAATCATTGTTAGGCCTTGCGGGATATGTCCGTTCAACTTTGCGTATACCTACATGAATCCGACTTGCCTTCGCAAGAGCAGTGGCAACACGCCGTCCTGAATGCCGGTCACGACCTGATATTCGATTCCTTCTCACCACGAGAGCATACCGGCTTCTTGCCGATGAAGCTCACTGGTGAGGAATGTGGTTTTGAATACTCTTTCGATCCCATTGACCAAGACGAAGTTGAAGAAGTGCTTGCGGTAATCGGCGACCGCACACACGTTGTCAAATTTACGTGGCATAGCAGCATGCTTGACCTGCGCGCCGCTGAGATTGCTGCGTCAACGCTTGCTGACCTCTCGAACGGTATCTTCTTCGATCCGCAGAGCGGTTCGCATGCCGAGGGCAACGCTGTTCACACGTTACTCGCGGCTGAGCGGGACTCTGAACGGGAACGCAAGCTTGCAGAGGCCGAGGGAAAATGGGCCAACGTCACAGAACGGCGTTGTCCTGAATGCAATGCACGGTGCCCAGAGTATCGTAGTAGCTGTTGGGTTTGTGGTTTCGCTGTTGGCAGGCTTCCGGCCTAACACCTATATGGCCTTTTTCGTCAAGAGTGCGCACGGATAGGGGGAACGATTCATCTGTATTTTCTTTGAGTTGTTCGGGTGGTTGCCGCTTGGAGCGCTCGTGCCGTCGACTGCGGGTGTGGTTCAATACCCGATGTCACGCCTGCCCTCGTCGAGAAGGCAGACTGCATCAAACATCTATCGAAGGTCATTCCCTCTTTGGGAAAGCCTTAGAATCCCATCTTGACCGGCCGGGTGGCTACTCAAGGCGTCGGGCTTACTCGCGCGCATTCGCACGCGGCATCCAGTTAGTGGTCGCTCACTCGGCAGGGCAGTCGGCACGTTGTTCTGTGGCGCGTGGCAACCTGGTCGGTTCGTTGGTAGGTTGCACTCACCGGCGGTGCCAATCAAGTCGGTCGTGGTGGGGAAGCGGCGGCGAATGGCAACTATCAGGGCGGGCTGATCGGAAGTCCGATCGCCTAAAAGTACATGGTTGCCCAATTATCGCTCGTTCCCATGTGGCCACAGTTAGGCGTCTGGCTCGCCGCCGGTGAGTGGGTCAGGTTTTCAGGAACCGCTGGGCATTGAACGGTTCGTACCGCCGGAGCATCAGATACACGGTTCGTCCCAGCCGGGCCGAAAGGATCGACAGGGCCTTTCCCTTGCCGTGCTTCTTGGCCAGAACGTCGACGTACTCTTTGGCCGCGGGGAGTTGGCGCATCAATAGCAGAGTGGCTTCCGAAAAGGCCCACTTGAGATGCGCGTTGCCGATCTTCTTGCCGCCGGTGCCCAGACGCTTGCCTGCCGACTCGTGCGGGCACTTCACGAGCCGGGCGTAAGAGAGAAAGCGGCCGACCTTGGCGAACCGCCGCACGTCGTGGATCTCGTACAACAGCACCAGGGCCAGGATCTTGCCCACGCCGGGAATGCTGCGTAAGAGATAGTAGCTTCGTGGATCATCGAGCTTGGCCGTGCGGCTGAGCTCCAGCTCCAACCGCCGCAGCTGCTGGTCGAAATGGTCGATCAGCTCGAGGTCCGACTCGATCGCCAGCCGCGCGCTGCGGTCGGCGAATTGCTGGGCAATGCCCGCGCGGTTGGCCGCGTAGGCGAGCTTCTTCGTGAGGGGCGGCAGGTTGTATTGGCTGGCCGTGTTCACGATGTGGGCCAGGGCCTCGGCCCGATGGTGCACGAGGTACATGCGCCTGCGCAACAGGTCGCGCGTAGCCCGCATCTTGTGGGGATAGGCGTAGGCTTCCGGCAGCATGCCGCCGCGCAAGAGCATGGCGATCTTCTCGGAGTCGACGCGATCGTTCTTCGTCTTGCCGCCGTGGATGGCCTTCATGTACAGCGCGTGGCCGAGCACAAAAGGCAGGTTGTGCTCCGCGCACAGGTCGGCCAGCCAGTACCAGGTGAACATGCACTCCACACCGACCACCAAGTCCTGACTGGAATAGGGAGCAATCGCACTTAAGAACCGGTCCGGCCGCGTGGGCAGATTGCGGTGCACCAGCACTTCGCCCGCTTGGTTCACCAGGCAGACGTGCATCGTCTTGGCGTGCAAGTCGACGCCGCAGTAGAATGCGTGTTGTCCTTTGTAGAATCTCATCCTCATGGTCCTCCTTGGGAATGGAGCGCTTCGCGCGAGCCCGTGAGCCACTTCGGTGAGCCCGTAAACACTTGGACGCGCCCATCGAGCGTGAGCCAGCATTTTGAGCCGGCGAGCCTCCGCCCAGGGAGGCCATGAGGAGTATCAAGTCGCTGCAGCGGCTGTGTTGATTTTCAAGTGGGTTGAAGGTTTCTGTCGGCGCTTTCTTTTGGGCATGTTGTTCTCCATGGTTGGTTGTTGCGGACCATCGCGTTGAGGATGACCAGCAGCTTTCTCATGCAGGCGGTCA
>DASXWB010000018.1:0-1664 GCA_036503915.1 Lacipirellulaceae bacterium
GTACGTTGTGACCGCAATGCTCACATCAACGGATCGCGAAGAATTGGGCGAGCTGGTTCGGCGCATCGACGCCGAATTTAGCAACAAAACGCCAGCCGCTTTGCTGGTTCAGCTTGCAGAACTTGCCGGCACTTCGGGCGACGGTGCGGCGGTACAGGCGGCCGTCGATGCCGCAGCCGCGGCGGTCGCGGCGAATCGACCGCACAGATTCTCCGCGCTGGCTGCGCTCTTGTCAGGCTTCGGGCGGAACCCGACGACGGCCAAAAAACGGCTCACACCACGCGCAACCCAGCGGCTGAACGAACTCATTGAAAGCGCCCTAAGCGTCGCGACCGACAGCGCAGCGGATCAGGTGACGCGCCTGGAAGCGATCAATGTCATCGGCCGAAATCCGCTGGCGACCGCGCAGCACGCCCGCACGCTGAGCCGTTTGCTCAGCGCCGAACATGAAAGCACGCTGCAAGTGGCAGCGATCGACGCGCTCGGTATGCAGTCTCACGACGAAGTGGCCGAGGAAATCTTGAGTGCCTGGCCAAGTTTTACGCCGAGCCTGCGCGCCAGGGCCGTGGAAGCCCTCTTGGGTCGCAAGCAATGGGCGCATGCGCTGATCGCTGCGATCGAGAACGAAGCGATTCCCGCTTCGCAGCTCGACACGGCGCAGCGAGCGCGCTTTGTGACGTATCCCGACGCGGAAATTCGCCTGCTGGCAGAGCGGCACTTTTCGCTGACGGCCACCGGCGAGCGGGCGGCTGTACTGGCCCGCTACGAGAAATCGAAAACCGGCGGCGACGCGGCGCGGGGCAAAGCCCTGTACCAGAAGCACTGCGCAGGCTGCCATGAATTTCGCGGCGCGGGAAGCCGGGTCGGCCCGGCTCTCGATGCATCTGAATTCCGCGCGGCCGAAACCATGCTTCGCGAAATTCTCGATCCCAACCGGGCAATCGATGGCCGCTATGCCGAATACGTGGCGATCACCACCAGCGGTCGCGTGAAGAACGGGATCCTGATGGAGGAAAGCGGCAACGCGATTACGCTGCGCGGCCAGCAAGGCGAGGAAACGCGCCTGTTGCGAAGCGAGCTGGAGTCGCTCACGTCGACCGGCAAGTCGCTCATGCCAGAAGGTTTTGAAAAGGACATTCCGCCGGCCGACATGGCCGACCTGCTTGAATACCTTTGTAGCCCACTGTAGCCGGCCTCTGCGAGGCCGGTGCGTGGCATGCTCTCACGCCACAGGCCAACTGAGCATGCGGTTGATTGCTTTTCATGCCTACGCCGCTGCGGCGAAGGCATGCCACCCGGTATTATCCATTTCCCTGCGATGCGACTGACGCTCATCACCTGCTGTTTCCTCGCCGCAACCGCAAACGTCGCGTCCGCCCAACCGCAACGGCCGAATTTTGTCGTGATCGTCGCCGACGACCTCGGCTTTTCGGACCTCGGCTGCTACGGCGGCGAAATTGCCACGCCAAACTTGGATTCGCTCGCCGCCGGCGGCCTGCGCTACACGCAGTTCTACAACACGGCCCGCTGCTGGCCGACGCGCGCCAGCCTCTTGACTGGCTATTACGCGCAGCAAGTCGGCTTCGACGCGCTGCCGGGCCAAGGCGGCGGCGCCACCCGTCGCCGCCCGCCGTGGGCTCCGCTGTTGCCTGCGTATCTGCGGC
>DASXWB010000019.1:0-4804 GCA_036503915.1 Lacipirellulaceae bacterium
CGGGTAACCCGCCGGATACGACGGGCAGTCCCAACCCCGCCGGCTCGGTGCCCTACGCATATCGCATCGGCAAATATGAAGTTTCCGAACAGATGATCAACAAGGCGAACGCGCTGGGCGGGCTCGGCATTACAAAAGACACACGCGGGCCAGACAAACCTGCGACAAACGTTAGCTGGTTCGAAGCCGCGCGGTTCGTCAACTGGCTCAACACGAGCACGGGGCATACGCCGGCGTACAAGTTCGTTCCATTGGACCAAAATTCGCCGCCGGAGCTTGTCGCCGCGATGGGCTTTACGCTTTGGGAGCCGGGCGACGCGGGTTACAACTCGGCCAATCGCTTTCGCAACAGCCAAACGGCATATTTCTTGCCCAGCGTCGACGAGTGGTACAAGGCGGCGTTCTACGATCCGGTTAATGGCGTTTATTGGAACTACGCGACCGGGAGCAATGCTCCGTCCATGCCCGTACCAAGCGGGACAGCGCCCGGCACAGCGATCGTGATGCAGGGACTTGCTGCGGGACCGACCGACATCATGACGGCCGGCGGCCTCGGTCCGTACGGGACAATGGCGCAGGGAGGCAATGTCGATGAATGGGAAGAAACGGAATTCGATCTTGTGAATGATAATCCACTTACTTTAAGAGGACGTCGCGGCGGTGGATGGGATTCGTTTCCATCTACTTTGTCATCCGCCAACCGCTTCGCTTGGCAACCGTCGAACGCGGTGTTTGGCACTGGCTTTCGCGTCGGTAGTATCGTTCCCGAACCGAGTACATTCTTCTCGGTAATCGTAGCGTCCATCACGTTAGCGGTGTCTGCACCAAGGCGCCGCAACAAGTAGATCACGGTTGTGGATATCAGTTAAGAGGAGAAGTGAATATGCGCAGGCTACCGAGCAGTTGGAACGCCTTGCTCGAGAAGCTTCGATTCCGATCGAGTAATCGCGGCACGCGAGGTCGCCGAGATGGTTCCCGACGGCGGATGCGGTTTGAACCATGATAGAGCCGTCCTCATTGAGATCGCCGCGAGCGCGCCTTTGGCCTCTGGGGATAGCGAAACAGGCGGCTGCCGGCGGACCAGGCCAGAAGCGCAAGCCCCACCGTCGCCGGTTCCGGCACATTCCCCTGAAAGGCGAAGTCCACGTCGTCCAGCGCGCCGCCGGCGCCTAAGAACGCACTTTTCCATTCGCGAAAATCATCGAAGTCGACCACTCCATCGCGCGTCAAGTCGCCCTGGATGCGCTGGGAAACGCGATTGCGAAAGTTTGCGCGAATCGGTTCAAAATCCAACAATTCCACCTGGCCGTTCCCGTCGACATCGCCTGGAACCAGGCCGCCGTCGAGCGCTGCCGCGAGCGCGAGCCCGGTGTCGCGATTGGTATTTCCAGCGCCGCCTTCGGTCAGGTACTGGCCGGCGGGGTAATAATCTTCGCTGGCGGCCGCCGTGCTCGTATGTCGCAGCAGGCCAAAAAGACCCACGCCGTCGCTATTTGAGTACTCGATTCCATAGCCCATACCGCCGGTGCTCCTTGCCGGCAGAGTGAAGATGTCGGCACCGGTCAAAGTGAGCCCCAGTCGCACCGTGCTGCTCGCGCCCAAGTCGGCAGGCAGTGTCGGGAAAACGAATTCCTTCACAAGGTTGCCGGGCGCCCAATTTGCAAGAACGTCGTCGACCTCATAGATGCGGATTTGGAGACCCGCCGTCGCCGCACTGGCATCGTCGACGTTGATTCCCATCACGATCTGGCCGACGTCAAACGTAACCGGGTTCTGAAACGTCTGGCGCAAATTGCGCGTGGCTGTGATGCCGCGCTGGTTGGTGTCCTTGCCCTCTGGATCGACGGTAAACACGACGGCGTCTAACGGATAGTCGGGGTCGCCGGCAAAAATCACCTCAGCCTGGGCGGCCATCGCGGAAGTCAAAAGAATCGATCCAGTCAGGCCGGCCAATCGGGCAACCGATGTGGGGTTCGAAAGCGAAATGCTCTTCATCATCTTTTCCCCGTTGCGGCAAGCTTAGTGCCCCGTCCATCGATCAATCGAAGGCCGTAGATCATGCCGGCTCTAACGGCCCCGTGCGCGATTTTAGGCAATCGGCAAGTCGATTGTAAAGTTTCTGGACATAGGGAAGGGCGGTAACTAATCCCTTGTTTCAAGACAAGGGAGGAGTCGTTCGGCGGCCGATTCGCCGCTGGCGATGCATTGGGGGATGCCGACGCCGTGATAGGCGTTGCCGGCCAGGGCGAGCCTATGGTGGCGGGCGGCGAGCTGTTCGATGCGCGCGATGCGCTCAAGGTGGCCGACGTGGTATTGGGGCATCGAGTCGGGCCAGTGGGCGATGTCGGTGAGAATAGGCTCGCCCGTAATGTACAATAGGTCGCGTAGCTCTTCGAGTGCGAGTCGGCGGAGATCGGCATCGACTAGTTCGGCCAACTCGGGCTGCAGTGCGCCGCCGATGAAAACTCGAATCAAGACGCAGCCCTCCGGTGCGCGGCCAGGGAACTTCAGGCTGGCGAAGCTGGCGGCGATGATCCGTCGGCGCTCCACTTGGGGCACTACGAAACCGAAGGCGTCGAGTGGATGGGCGATTTGCTTGCGCGCAAAGCCGAGGCTTACGACAGCGCAGCCGGCATAGGGGATGGCAGCCAGGTCAGCGGCGAGGGCCGGGTCGCATTGCGCCAGCAGGCGCGCAGCGGCGTGGGCGGGGAGGGCAAGAATGAGAGCGTCGAATCGGGAGTGGGGAGTAGGGAGCGGGGAGTGAGGAGCGGATGATTTGACGTTCAAGTTCCAGCCCGTGCTCTCGTGGTGGACTGATGTAATCGTCGTGTTGAGGTGAACCGAGTCGCGCGGTAGGCGGTTCGCGATGGCTTCAACCATCGAGGCCATGCCGTTTTTTGGGCTGGCGAATAAGGCGTAGCGGGCGCCGCTGGTGTCGTGTGCTGGAAGTTCTTCAGCGTCGCCGGGCGTTGACCGGTCGCTGAAGCGACCCGTCCGTAGGGATCGTAGCGAGCCATTCTCTTGTTCGCAGGCCCAGAATTGGGGCATCGTGGCGGCCATGCTGAGTTGTTCCGGATCGGCTGTGTAGATGCCGGCGACGAGGGGCTGAACAAGTCGCTCAAAGGCTTCGTGGCCAAGTCGGCGGCGGGCGAATGACGCGACGCTTTCGTCATTAGCGACCGTCGATTTAATCCATGGTTCGGCTAGTAAACGAAGTTTGCCCCGAATACTTAATACGGGTGAAGTGAGAATTGGCCAAAACTTTCGTGGCCACATTAAGTAAAAGCCGCGCGGTATCGGGACGAGCCGGCCCTTTCGCACAACCATCGCGCGACGGCGGGCTTCATTGGTTTGAATCAGTTGGTCGTCGATCGCGACGTCACGGCAGAGGTCCACTGCGGCGGGTGGCATTGCGAGAAAATTATCGGCGGAGCGCTCAATCAGAAAACCGTTGCGGCTTACCGTGTCGAGGACGCCGCCGAGGCGCGACGACGCCTCGAACAAGTCGAGTTTCGCGTGCGGCAGAAGCTCGGTGATTCGCAGCGCGGCGGCCAGCCCGCTGATGCCCCCGCCGATGATGGCGATGCGCGGGGCGACAGAACTTGAATCGTCGGATGTTGAGGACATGCAGCGTACGTGCGCGGCAGAATGCCAAGTACTGAGTACGGAGTACCAATGCCAGCAACGAACACATGGCCCGATGCTGACCTGCTCCATGCTTTCTCACGCTACCAGATGTGCCGGCTTGGATGCCAGGGCCAGTAGGAGCGCGGGTGCGCGCCGAAGCGCCATTCGAGGCCGACCGTGAGGCTGAAATTGTGCTGCGTCGCGACGCCGCTATTGCCCCAGGCCCAGTGGTCGGTGAGCTCGGCGCGCGCTGCCAGCCAGCGACGCACGGGATATTTGATGCCCATGCCGATCGGAAACGTCCACAGTGTTTCGTCGCGAAGCAAACCGGCATCGGTCGGATATTCCAGTTCGGTGGCGCCGATGCCCCATCGCCAGTACGGCCGCACGCAGGAGTCGCCCCAGGGATAATACATGAGGTTGGCGCTCCACAGCGTCAGACTATCGCCGTGCTCGACATCGGGCGCCGCGCTGTTAGTCAGCTCCGGCGTAGCCCAGTGCAGCGACAACTCGCTGCCCCAATAGTGGTCCCAATCGCAGCCCATGAAGATTCCGCCGAGGGCGTCGACATCGTCGCTCACTGACGGCTCGACGGACCGCGTCATCCACAGATTGCCGAGCTCACCGCCGACGTAGTACGGCCGATTGAGCCAACTGGTGCCGACCATCGGTCCGCCAAGCCCGACGTTGCGGCCGTGTGTGTGCGAG
This sequence comes from Lacipirellulaceae bacterium, assembly GCA_036503915.1. GTDB lineage: Bacteria > Planctomycetota > Planctomycetia > Pirellulales > Lacipirellulaceae > JABDGM01. The sequence goes on from DASXWB010000019.1 coordinate 4,336, forward strand.
TGCCGCAAGTTGAACCACGACATGGCGGAGTGGTAGCTTTTGGGGTGCGGTGGAGAGCCATCGAGTTCGGCGGCCGGATCCGCGAATTCAAACGGCGCCGGACCGGACTGGCTTTCAATAAGAAGTCCGTCCGACGAGATTGCGTCGTGCACGAGCACGGATACATCGGCTTCCGGGGGCGGTTCGGCGGAAAGCCCGCGCGCAGCAACATTGCCTGATGCGACGATCAGGACGGCCTCGAGGGCAGCGACTCTCCACGAGCGCAACATAAGCGGCAACCGTGAGCGCGGCAGGCAACGACGCCTGTGAGGCGCCGTTTCGGACAAGAAGAGAAGAAAAGGGGCCAGATTATTCTGGCCGCGGCAGGTGGCGTCAATGCGGAGTGATACATAGCCCGGCCATCCTGGCCGGGGACCGACCCAGGATGGGTCGGCTATTTAATTCCGACCCAGGATGGGTCGGCTAAGTG
>DASXWB010000020.1:0-12509 GCA_036503915.1 Lacipirellulaceae bacterium
ATTAACAACTTACGACGAATTCTCTCAACCTGCTGTCACGACCATAACTGTCTTATTTCATAAGGGTTTTCGATTTCCGAATTCCCGGACGGCCTCAACGAACTGCTCAATCTGTGTCTCCCCTTCTCCCATTCTCCCCTCTCCCACTCTTTTTTGGCACGGTTTACGCAGGCCATTTGTATCGTCTCATAATGCAAAACAGCTTTCCAGCAGATTTTCTCTGGGGCGCCGCCACAAGCGCCTACCAGATCGAAGGCTCGCCTCTGGCCGATGGGGCCGGCGAAAGCATCTGGCATCGATTCTCGCACACGGCGGGCAAGATCGCGGACGGCATCGATGGCGATGTCGCGTGCGACCACTACCGTCGATTCGTCGAAGACGTGCGGTTGATGCGCGACTTGGGACTTCGTGCATATCGCTTCAGCACTGGCTGGGCGCGCGTGCTTCCAACGGGTACGGGTCGCGTGAATCAGGCGGGGCTCGATTTTTACAGCCGGTTCGTCGACGCGCTCCTCGAGCATGGAATTCAACCATTTATCACCCTGTACCATTGGGACTTGCCGGCGGCGCTCGAAGATCGCGGCGGCTGGACGAACGCCGAGATTGCCGATTGGTTTGCCGAGTATGCGCGCCTGATGCACCGCGCGCTCGGCGATCGTGTGAAAATGTGGGCCACGATTAACGAGCCATGGGTCGTGATGGATCAAGGCTATGTCGAAGGGCGGCACGCACCGGGGCGGCGCGACATGGGCCAGGCAGCCGCCGTATCCAAAAACCTGTTGCGGGCACATGGTTCGGCGGTAGCGGCACTGCGGGCCGAGGGTGCGCAGCAAGTCGGACTTGTCGTGAATCTGGTTCCGATCCATGCGGCCAGCGATTCGGCGGCCGACCGCGCTGCCGCCGCGCGGCTCGACGCGTACCTCAATCGGCACTTTCTCGACCCGCCGCTGCGCGGAGAAGTGCCGGCGGAGCTGGCCGTAATCTTTGGCGCATCCTGGCGCAACTGGTCCAAAGAGGAACTGCGGCACGTTCGCCAGCCGATCGATTTCATCGGCGTGAATTACTACTTGCGGCTGGTGGTGAAGGATGACCCCGCAGCCGGAGCTGCGCGGGCCCGCGCGGTAAGGCAGGAGAATTGTCCATACACGGCCATGGATTGGGAAATTTATCCGCACGGCCTTACCGATACGCTTGCCTGGCTGAAGCAGCGCTACGGAAATCTGCCCGTTTACATCACGGAGAACGGAGCGGCGTTCGACGATCGCTGGGACGGCTCTTCGCTTGTCGATGACCCGCACCGTGTAAAATATTTATACAGCCACTTGCAGGCCGCGCGGCGAGCGATTGCCTCTGGCGTCGATTTGCGGGGCTATTTCGTCTGGTCGCTGTTGGACAACTTCGAATGGCAATGCGGCTATACGAAGCGATTCGGCATCCTGTACGTGGATTTTGCAACGCAGCGGCGGGTGCCGAAAAGTTCTGCGGGGTTCTTTCGCGACGTAATACGCACCGGCGGCGCCATTCTAGATAAGTAAATCAATGCATCTGCCCGCGAAGACAAGGCTGTCAAAAGTGCTTATTGCCGTTGCCTTGTCGCTCGCCCTCGGTAGCGGCACGCAGGCGGGCGACCTCAGCGTTGTGCCGCTTCTCAATGGGGAGCGTTCCGATGCGCTAAATCTTTGGGGCGGCCCTTTTGGAACCGGGAACATTACGAGCTTTACCAGGCAGAACGCCGTCGTCCACACGGGCGGCGGCGCTTATCGCGCGAATCTCGGTTCGATACCTCATGAGGGCTTTCGCTTTTTCCAAACGTTTTCCAGCGCGGTCAGTTCCGCGCCCGGATTCCGGCAGGATCGAGACCTGACTCAATATCAGACGCTTGAAGGCTACGTCCGCAACGACACGACCGCGCCGCTCACTTTCTCGCTCGAGTTGAAAGACTATCGCGACTCAAGCAGCCACCGCGCCGTGCGCAATTACACCATTCCGGCCGGCGCCGCGTGGACGAAGATCGAAGCTCCACTCGACTTAAGCAGTGGATGGACCGTCAGCGGAACGCCGGATTTGCGGCGAACTTTTGCGGTGAGCTTTTTGGTGGACGCGGATTTCGGGCCCGCGACCGGTTCGCTGTATCTCGACGATTTCAATTTGATCGAGAAAGGGCCCGGCATCGACGTCGCGTCCGCGCCGATCCACTCGATTGTCGAGCGGCTGGCGAAGCGGCAGTTCACCGCGCTATGGGCGGCTCGCAATAAAACATCCGGCATCATTCCAAATGTCTCGACCGACGTGCAAACCGGCGCTTTGAATACAACCACGGGCGTCGTATGGCTGATGCCGTCGGCTGTGCGGCGCGGCTGGGTGTCGCAAAGCGATGCGGATGCGTACATGGGACAGGTGGTGAATTCGCTCAACGTCAATCGCAGCCAAACGAGTTATTTGCCCACTCGATTTCTGAACCTGGTCACGGCGGCACCGCAGGGAGGCGGCGAAGAATCGAGCATCGATGCCTCGTTCATTGCGCTGGCGCTACACAATTACAAGTCACAGCCGACCACTTCGCCGGCACTTCGCGATGCGATCGACGCCGTGCAGAACCGCTTCAATTTCGCCGCTTTCGCGGAAAGCCCGGGATTCAACCTGGCCTACTTCCCGGCGACGGGGTTCACGCCGTACCACTACAGCGGCTACACGCACGAGGGCAAGGTGATTGCGCTCGCGGCTGAGGTTTCCGACACGCATCATGTTCCGCTGGAAACGATGTGGAACAAGGACACGGGCCGCGTGCTCGACTATCTGGTGGATCCGAATCAGGACCACCTGGTTTACTCGTACGACACCGAGCATCGGGCGCCGTTCGCCCAAGCGCTGATCAATTTGTTTGTCGACACGCGCGAGCGCGGCGCCGACAACTATCCGAATCGGGCACTGGCGCGAAATCCCTGGCAGAACTTTGTTCGATACGAGGCGGAAGTGGCCGCTCGGCTCGAGCAGCTGGGGCGTGAGGAGTTTTTTCAGCCAGATGCGGCCCGCGGCGCGGGCACCTATCGTCCGTGGAACCTGTACAACGATTTCGGCCAGCCGAATCTGTTTCAGCCTTGGAGTGTCGTACTGGCGCTGATGACCGGCGCGCCGGGCGCGGAGCAGTCGCTGCGATTCTTGCTCGACAACGGGCTGGTGAACGGCCTCGACGGGCCACTCGGACTGGCGGACTCGGCGCAATGGGCGACCGGCGCGGCGAACCCAACCGACGTACCCTCCTTGGCGGACAACTGGAACATGGTGCTTTCGACAATGGCGCTCATGGAGTTTTTAGAGGGACCGAACCGGCCCAGCGTGTTCTTCGCGAATCTTCCCGAAGTCGATGCGGCGCTGGACCTCGTGTTTGTCGCGGGCGACTATTCCGGGAACGGGGTCGTGAGCGCAGGCGACTGGAGCCAGTGGCGGTCGGCATTCGGGTCGCGAACGCTTCTTGCGGCAGACGGCAACAACAATGGTATCATCGACGCGGGCGACTATGTGATTTGGAGAAAACGCTTCAATTCGGCGGCCAGCAGCGTGGCGGCAATCGCCGCGCCGGAGCCAAACACGGCCGCCTGCGCAATTCTGCTGGCACTTGCCGTGTTGTTACGCCGAATTCCCGCTCGAGCAAAAACCACGATGCAAGAAAACCAGTAGACCTCGCGATCGTCGGGCTCACGGCGTTTGGCCCGTTAGTCGGCCAAGTGCTGGAGGACTCGAATGGCGAGTGAATGCGGCGAAACGACGATGAAGCGTCTGCACATTATAGGCGGTAAGAATCATGGCAAAACCACATTAGTCGTCGAATTAGTGCAGGAATTCGTTGGCCGTGGGATTCGCGTGGCGACGATTAAGCATACGCATCACCGTCATGAATTAGATGTGCCAGGGAAGGACTCTTTCCGGCATCGAGAGGCGGGCGCGGCTGCCGTTGGAATTCTATCACCGTCGATGGCGGCAATTTTTTTGCCTGCGATGGAGGAGGCCGGTGAGTCGGATCGCTACGCCTGTTTTGAATCTATTTTTGAGAATTGTGAGCTCGTCTTAGTCGAAGGAGATTACCAGACACGTGCACCAAAAATTGAAGTGTGGCGCGCGGAGCGGAAAACTCCGCCACTTGCAACTGTTGACGCGTCGGTATTGGCAGTGGTTACCGACGATCCAGTGCCCGTTTCTATAGATGTCCTTCCTCGCTCCGATGTAGCGGGGATCGCAAATTGGATAGCCCGGAGGCTGCCACTTTAGCAATCTATTGATATCTGCGCGGCGAATGAGCCTGGTTCATTGCTTTGTGCCCGATAAACCGGGCCTCCGTTGGGCGCCCTTGGCTCAATAGCAAGGGCGCCCTTGGTTCAATAGCAGCGCAGCAATTAATAGGATCTCCGGTTCGTTTTGATACATCGACAATTTGGGCCAGAACGCTTTCAACCGAGTGCTTCACCTAGCTTGAGAACACGCGGGAACAGGATGGTTTTGGGCAGGGGATTCATCTCAATTACGCCTGGGTCGTTAGTTGGCAGACGATCATGCTGCTATGCGCACGCTCCTTCTGGCGCGTGGACCATCCGCTTCCAAATCTCTTCCCGGTAAACAGGCACTTTCCGCTCGCCTTCAATGCCGAGAACAACTTTGCCACGACGAATCTCAAGGACCGTTACTTTGAGCAACTGGTCCTGTTGATTTGCGCCACCTACAACGACCGACTCTCGATTTTTTCTGCTTAACACCAACATGATGGAAACTCCTTTTTCAAGTACATTCCTGGAAACAGCAAAAGCGGCTGAAAAATTCGCTTGATGCGGGCTGAAGTGCCGCCCCTTATCCGAGGGAACTTTGTGACGTGCTTCAATCATTTACGCGCGGCTCGGGCATTCAGGTATTCTAAACCTCCAAAGTCGACGTTAGCGAGAAGTTGCGGCTTCCAGCGGAAAGCGGCACAAGGGTCTACGTTCTCGCGGAACCGCCAGCAACTCCGACACCATAGTTCCGCTGAATGCCTTTTCAACCATGGCCGCGGCCTGGTCCAGGCGGTGATGCAACGGGCAAAGACGACGGCCATGGCTTGGAATTCCAAGCGGGCATTCCGGGAAACGTTGAATTGGGTCGACTGCGTTTACAACCGCAAGAAGCGACAGAGCTTGCGGATCATGAGCAAGTGTGAAGCCGCCTTTCAGTCCCCGCTGCGATTTCACCAGGCCCGCCCGGCTTAAGTTCTGCATGACCTTAGCAAGGTAGCCCGCGGGCACTTGCGTCGTCTCGGCAATCTGTGCGGTCGTGCATGCGGCGTTTTGGCCCGCCAGGTAAACGATCGCTCGCAACGCGTACTCTGCAGTCTGTGAGATCATGGCCACACCCGCGGCAACCGATAAAATGGATATATGGACCTTGACATCCATAATTGTCCTTGCTAACGTCTATGCTGTCAAGATCAGTTGTGCCATTGCCGGTGGCGACGTGAAAATGGCTCCCTCCATCCAGCCAGCTCTCCAACGACGGCAAAAGCGGCCCCGCGGGGACTACTCGCAAAGCCCGCTGCTTGTGTTCTTTGAAGTCACCCGCGCATGCGACCTCGTTTGCGACCACTGTCGCGCGTGCGCTCAATCGGAGCCGGCGTCAAACGAATTATCAACTCAGCAGGCAATTCAACTAATTGATGAATTAACCGAGTTTGGCTCGCCGCCAATGCTCGTGCTGACAGGCGGCGACCCGCTGAAACGCTCAGACATCTTCGATTTAGTTCAGTACGCGGTCAGCCGGCGTCTGAACGTTTCGATTACTCCAAGTGCGACGCCACTCGTCACGCCTGCGGCCCTTTATCGTCTCCGCCGAGCTGGAATTTCGCGGCTGGCAGTCAGCATCGATGGCGCCGACTCGCAGACGCACGATACCCGGCGCGGTGTCGCGGGAAGCTTCGATCGCACGCTGAGGATTCTTGGGGATGCTTATGCCGAAGGTATTCCCGCGCAAGTCAATACGACGATTACTCCGCAAAACGCTAACCAGATTGATCGCATGGCTGACTTGCTAGCCGAACAGAGAATTGTGATGTGGTCGGTGTTTTTTCTCGTTCCTACCGGACGCGCATTCTTCTCACCTCGCTTGTCGGCCGAACAATGCGAGGACGCCTTTAAACGACTCTGGCGCCAGTCAAAACGGCAAACGTACGCGATTAAGACGACGGCGGCGCCGCACTACAGACGCTTCGTCAAGCAACGCGAGACCAAGGAGCGAAATGCAGGATCGCGCGCCGGGCCACTGACTTATGCGCCGCTTGGTTTGAACGACGGAAATGGCGTAATGTTCATCAGTCACTGCGGGGATATCTACCCGAGCGGCTTTATGCCGATTTTCTGCGGCAGATTTCCAAACGCGCATTTGGTGCGAGTGTATCAAGACTCGCCGCTCTTTCGCGGACTGCGGAATACAGATCGCTTGCAAGGCAAGTGCAAGATATGCGAGTTTCGCAATGTTTGCGGCGGCAGCCGCGCTCGGGCCTACGCTGTGACGGGGAATCCTTACTCGGAAGAGCCGGATTGCGCCTACGTTCCAGACTCAATCGCCAGAAGCAGGAACACAAGGTAATGCGACCAACCGTGGCCGTGATTGGTGGCGGGATTTCGGGCCTGTCGGCTGCTCATACGTTGGCAAAGTATGCGTCTCACCTGGACGTCATTTTGCTCGAAGCTTCCAGTCGGCTGGGAGGTGTTTTGGAGACGACGCATCGCGACGGTTTTCTCATCGAGGGGGCAGCTGAAAACTTTCTGACCAACCCGCCTCCGGCAGTCGATTTGTGCCACGATATTGGCCAGAGCAACTGCTTAAGTAGCCCGAATTCAGAAAACCGCCGGTCGCTAGTGATGTATCGAGGCCGCCTGCAACCGATTCCGCCAGGTTTCGTGGCGATGGCGCCAAGTCGAATCTGGCCTCTCCTGAAGTCGCGGGTGCTGAGCTGGCGCGGAAAGTTACGTGTCGGCTGCGAATATTTCATACCTCGACGCGCTAGTGACGACGATGAGTCTGTGGCTTCGTTCGTGTGCCGGCGCTTCGGCAGCGAGCTTTACCAGCGACTCGTTCAACCGCTGGTCGGAAGCATTTACGGAGTGCCGCCCGAGCGGCTCAGTCTCGAAAGCACGATGCCACGCTTTCGGCAAATGGAACGAGAGTGTGGAAGCCTCATTCGGGCAGCGCATCGCCAGCGGCGGAAGAAGCCAAAGGAGAACTCCGCTGGAGCACGGTATTCTCAGTTCGCCGCGCCGCGTCACGGCATGTCGAGTTTGATTGAGGCGATTGCCCAACGGTTGCCGGATGGAACTGTGGAGCTGGCGTCGCCCGTAAATAGTCTTTTGCGGCTTGAGCGTGATCGTTGGTTGCTACTGATCGGAGGTGATCGGCCGCGGTGGCAAGAAGTAGATGCGCTCATTCTTGCAACGCCCGCCTACGCGGCTGCAAAACTCTTGGCGCGGATGGATTCCGTGCTCGCAGATGAGCTGGCACAGATCGAGTATTCAAGCTGCGCCCTGATTTCGCTGGGGTATTGCGAAAACCAGATAGAGCGCCCGCTTGATGGGTTTGGATTTGTCGTACCGTTGGTCGAACGGCGCAACATACTATCGTGCAGCTACTCGAGCGTCAAATATAACGGTCGCGCTCCGAAGGGCACGGTGCTGCTACGCGTGTTTATCGGCGGCGCGATTCATGAGGGTCTTCTACGTCTATCAGATAACGAGCTTATCGAATTGGCGCGATCGGAGGTTAGCGACGTCCTAAAAATTCACGGCGAACCAATACTGACCCACGTTAGCCGTCGGCCTCATTCCATGCCGCAATACGAGGTTGGGCATCGCGAACGCATAAACGGGATCAATCAACGAATCGCCCGCTTTCCAACGTTAGCATTAGCGGGTAGCGCGTACGGCGGAGTTGGAATTCCGTCCTGCGTGGCAAGCGGCCAGGCTGCAGCCGAGGCATGCCTTTCCCGCTTGAAACTCCCCAGGACGGCGTCATGCGCCACACTCGCCGAAGCGGAGGCTTCTTTATGAAACGGCTTACACTGGATTTCCGGCCCAACGTCCGGCTGCTGTGGTGTTCGTCAATGGTCGGCATTGCTGCAGTTGCTTTGTCGGGTGGTTGTAAGAAATCGGCGGCGCCAGCCAATTCGGCCAGTCGACCAGGAATGGCAAAAACTTCGGCAACCAGCGAGGCCGCTGCCCGCCAGTCCACGCCCGCTCCCGCTCAAAAGCTGGCCCTTGAAACTGCCCCTGAAAGCGGCGCGCAGCTATACGCCAGGCACTGCGCGGCCTGCCATGGGGAGCGCGGCGATGGGAAGGGAATTGCTACCGCATTCCTGTTTCCCAAACCGCGTGACTTTCGGGCTGGTCGGTTTCGTCTCGTGAGTACAAGCAACAACGTCCCCACGCGCGACGATCTACATGCGGTTCTGCTGCGAGGTATGCCGGGCTCGTCGATGCCGCCTTGGAATCATTTATCGCAACGCGACCGCGATGCGCTCGTCGACGAGATCATGCGAATGAGGACCGAGGGCGCCCGCGAAATATATACAAACACGCTTAAAGAAGACGAGGGGCTTACCGACGAGGAACTAGCAGCAGAAGACGTTCAGGCTGAAATCCAAGAATACGTCGATGAATTTACCACGCCAGGCGAGTCCACGCAGGTTCCCGAATCAGCTCCGCCGACCGACGAGTCGCTTGCGCGCGGCAAGGACGCCTACATCAAGTTTACCTGCGTTCAGTGCCATGGCGAAACGGGGCGCGGCGACGGCGCGGCCGCGATGGTCGACGATGAAGGCATCCCTACTCGTCCACGCGATTTCACGTTGGGCATTTTCAAGGGAAACCACGACCCGGCTTCTCTCTATCGCCGCATCGCTTACGGGATGCCCGGCACACCGATGCCCTCATCCACGACTATGTCGCCCGAGCAGATGATGGACCTGGTGCACTACATCCGCTCCTTGTCGACCGAAGAGCAGCGGCAGGCGTCGATTCCGAAACGAACAACGATTGTCGCCAAGCGCATCGAGGCGATTCCTCAATCCATTGATGATGATGCATGGGCAACGTTCGCCGCCGTAACGTTGCAGACGACGCCGTTATGGTGGCGAAACGATGCCGATGCCGATCTTGCTGTGCAGGCAGTCCATGATGGCAAGATGATTGCCGTAAGGATGAGTTGGAGGGATGCGTCGGCCGACGAGCACGCGCTTCGTACCGATTCGTTTGAGGATGCGGTTGCGATCGAGCTGTATCGTGGCCCGGCTGAGCCTTTCTTGGGCATGGGCGACGCGAAATCGCCCGTGGACGTGTGGTTCTGGGACGCGGATCGCCAGCGCGGCCCCGCCGTGGCGGACTCTGAATATCCAAACGCCGTGGTCGATGTTTATCCGTTCAGCGAAGGCGTCGTGTCCGGCGCTGAGTTGACCCGGGTTGGCGCAAAAATCGCAGATCAGCCGGATATTTCCTTGCCGGCTCGCGCCGTTGGCAACCTGATCACCCCGGCGAGCAATGATGAGTCCGGCGGAACGTCCTTGCATGCGGTTGGTCCGCGAACCGTTACTTTTCGCGTACTGCAAAGCCAGATCGTTCACGCAAAGGGCTCATGGAGCGACGGGCGCTGGACCGTGGTGATGACGCGCCAGCTTTCGCCCTCGGTTGACGATGGCGGCGTTCTGCTGGAGCCCGGCCAAACAGCATCCATTGCTTTGGCAGTCTGGGATGGATTGCACAAAGATCGCAATGGGCAGAAATCCGTAACGATCTGGCATGACCTGCGATTGGAAGAGTAAGGCCTTTGCTCGATGTGCAGAAAACGCGGCAACCTACATCTCATTAATCCTTTGGGAAGAATGAAATTCCGGCATTCTCGGGAACTTAATCATGGAAATTACTCGGCGTCGATTCCTTGAGGCCTGCGCTGCTGGCGGCGGAATTTTGCTTGCCGGGCCGCAATCTTGGGCGTTTCAACCCGTCAGCGTAGACAACCCGCTGGGAACCTACCCGGACCGGGATTGGGAGAAGATCTATCTCGACCAGTACCGCTACGACAGCACGTTTACATGGATCTGCGCGCCTAACGACACGCATATGTGCCGGCTTCGAGCCTTCGTGCGCAATGGCGTCATGATTCGCAGTGAGCAGAACTACGATCACGACCGCTGTGGAGACTTGTATGGTAACAAGGCCACTCAATCGTGGAATCCGCGCGGGTGTCCTAAGGGTTACACGATGCAGCGGCGCGTTTACGGGCCATATCGGTTGAAGGGGCCCGTACTGCGAAAAGGCTGGAAGGAGTGGGTTGATGCCGGCTGCCCATCGCTTTCCGACAACCCTGAGCTGCGCACGAAGTACAAGTTCGACGATCGCGGCAATGATGGGTTTGTACGCCTCACTTGGGACGAAGCGGCGAAATACGTGGCCGATGGGCTCTTCAACATTGCAAAGACATACAGCGGCAATGAGGGTGTGGCCCGCCTCGAGCGCGACGGATACGAGCAGCGGATGATCGACAAAATTGAGGGAGCGGGCACGCGCGTCATCAAAATCGGCTCCAATCTGCCGATTCACGGCATCATCGGCAAGTTCGGCATCTACCGGCTCGGAAACCTGCTTGGCCTGCTCGACCACCATGTGCGTGGGGTGCCGCCGGAGGAGGCCCGCGGCGCGCGCGACTGGAACGAATACACCTGGCGCGGCGACCAAGCACCGGGGCACCCGTTCGTCCACGGCCTGCAAACGTCGGACATGGATTTCAACGACTTGCGATTCTCGAAGCTCGTGATCCAGATCGGCAAGAACCTCATTGAGAACAAAATGCCGGAGTCGCATTGGCTGAACGAGTGCATGGAGCGCGGAGCGAAACTCGTCGATATCGCGCCGGAATACAACGGCCCCGCTTCGAAGTCCGACTACTGGATTTCGGTACGCCCTGGCCTGTCGGACCTGGCCGTGCTGCTGGGCGTGACCAAAATCATGATCGACGAGAAGTGGTTCAAGCCGGATTTCTGCCGCCGGTTCACCGATTTCCCGCTGCTGGTGCGGACCGACAATTTGCAGCGTCTGCGGCCGCAGGATATCGATCCGAATTATCGCCTGAAGGACATTTCGAAAGGCCCCTCATACAAAGTGCAAGGCCTCACTGACGAACAGCGGCAGCGAATCGGCGACTTCTGTATTTGGGACAGCGACCAGAACAAGGTCGCCTTCATCAGCCGCGATGAAGTCGGCGCCAACATGGCAATCAACGCCGCACTCGAAGGAACCTATCGCGTGAAGCTGGCCGGTGGCGATGAAATTGAAGTGATGCCGATATTGGAGATGTATAAGCGGCACCTGAAGGATTACGACTTGAAGACAGTGGAGGAGATTTCAGGGGCCGTTGGGCATCTCGTGCGCCGGCTGGCCGAGGACATTTGGAAAACCACCGAAGCCGGTCATCCCGTCGCAATTCATGTCGGCGAGGGAATAAACCACTACTTCCACGCCACGCTTCATAACCGCGCGTGTTATTTGCCGCTGATGCTCACGGGCAACATTGGCATTCATGGCGCCGGCTCGCACACCTGGGCCGGAAATTACAAGGGTGCGCTCCTGCAGGCTTCGGCCTGGAGCGGGCCCGGCGCCGGTAGCTACGTCGCTGAGGACCCGTTCAATCCCGTGCTCGATGAGACGGCTCGCATTACTCACGACAACATCAGGCATACAGGCGACACCGAGGACCCCTCCTACTGGGCCTGCGGCGAGCGCACGCTGACCGTGAAGTTGCCTAACAGTGAAGAGCGCTGCTTCACCGGCCAGACGCATATGCCAACGCCGACGAAGGTCATCTGGTACAACAACGCGAATTTTCTCAATCAATCAAAATGGATTTACAACATCATTGTCAACGTCCTGCCCAAGGTCGACATGATCGTCGATCAGCAGATCGAATGGACCGGCAGCGCCGAGTACGCCGATGTTGTGTTGCCGGTGAATTCCTGGGTCGAGATTCAGGACTACGAATGCGGCGCATCCTGTTCGAACCCGTTCTTGCAAGTGTGGAAGGGCGGCATCAAGCCCGTGCACGACTCCATCGATGACGGCCTGGTGTTCGCCAAAGTGGCGGATGCGCTCGGTGCCAAAACGGGGGACCAGCGATTTTCTGACTTCTTCAAATTCGTCACCGAAGGTAAATCGAAGGTTTACTTGCAACGAGTGTTCGATAACTGCACCACCACGCGTGCTAAGGATGGGCCATACAATGTTGATCGGATGCTTGCCGGTGATTATGGCGGCGAACCGGGAGCCGCGCTCATGCTCTTCCGCACCTATCCGCGCGTGCCCTTCTGGGAGCAGGTTCACGACTCGATTCCGTTCTACACCGACAGTGGCCGCCTGCACAGTTACTGCGATCTGCCCGAAGCGATCGAATATGGCGAAAACCTCTGCGTGCATCGCGAAGCGGTTGAGGCCACGCCCTACTTGCCGAACGTG
>DASXWB010000021.1:0-8648 GCA_036503915.1 Lacipirellulaceae bacterium
CCCAAGCCCTGAGACGCTTCGGCAGTCGCGTTACGGTCATTGAGCGGAACGACGCCCTGGCTCACCGCGAAGATCGCGACGTCTCGGAAGCGCTGCGGGAACTCTTCGACGACGAGGGGATCGAGGTGCTGACGGCCACGCGCGTCGAGCGCGTGGAGGGGCGATCCGGCGACTCCGTGAGGCTGCATGCGACGCGAGGCATGATTGAGGGATCGGACCTCTTGATTGCGAGCGGCCGCACTCCGAACACCGACGGCATCGGCCTGGAGACCGCCGGTATCGAATGGGACGACCGGGGCTTCATCAAGGTCGATGAACGGCTGCGGACCACGGCCGCCGGCGTGTGGGCAGTGGGCGATTGCGCCGGCAGCCCCCATTTCACACACATCGCCGACGACGATGTCCGCGTGATCCGCGACAACCTCGCCGGCATCGACCGCACGACGACCGGGCGACTGGTGCCTTTTTGCCTGTTCACGGACCCCGAATTGGCCCGGGTCGGCCTGAGCGAGTCCGAGGCGAAAAGTTGCGGGATCGCCTACCGGCTGGCGAAGATACCCGTATCCACTTTCGTCCGCCCCGTTACGCTCTCCGAGCCGCGTGGCTTCTACAAGGCCGTGGTCGCCGCCGACAACGACCGCATCCTGGGCTTCACCGCGTTCGCGCCCGAGGCCGGCGAGGTCATGACGATCGTTCAATTAGCGATGACCGCAGGCCTGCCCTACACGGCGTTGCGCGATGCGATCCTGGTCCACCCGACGATGGCGGAAGGGCTCGCAACGCTTTTCCGCGCGTTGCCCGCCAGGCCCTGACGCAGTCTGGACCGATAATCGGTTTTCGATACGCCGAAACATGAACTGACACCGATTTTCCTGGAGAAAACTTCCGCCGGTGCTGGTCCCGGCGCAATCGGAAAGGGAATCGACATGATGAAGGTCCTCATTGTCTACTACAGTACCTATGGAAACGTCTTCAAGATGGCCCAGCTGGTCGCTGAGGGGGTGCGCGCGGTTGAAGGGACCGAGCCGGTCGTCCGTACCGTGCCGGAACTCATTCCGCAAAGCATCATCGACTCTCGTCCCGACATGAAGGGGGGACGGGACATGCAAAAGGATGTGCCGCTGGTGACGCTGGAGGATTTCCGACAGGCGGGCGCGCTAGCGTTCGGAACACCAACGCGGTTCGGCAACGTCTCTTCTCAGCTCAAGAACCAGATCGATCACCTGACGGGGCTGTGGTTGAAGGGCGAGTTGGAGAGCAAGCCGGCCGGCGTGTTCGTGTCTACGGGGAGCCAGCACGGGGGGCAGGAAACGACGCTCTTGACCCTGATGGCGCCGCTCCTCCATCTGGGGATGGTCGTTGTGGGCGTGCCGTACTCGGTGCAAGAGCTGTTTACGACGCAAGGCGGCGGCTCGCCGTATGGACCGGGGCACGTGGCCGGGGGCGACAACAAACGAGAAATCGATCCGCACGAAGCGGCCATCTGCCGGGCCCTCGGACGGCGACTGGCGCAGATCGGATTACGGCTCAAGAAAGATTGATTGCTCGTGCGCAGGATAACCATTGCCCGCGGGAGAAACATGCATGAACGCTATGGACTTGTGGAAGCGCTATTAGCAGTATCTTTGCAGCGCCCCATCGATCGATCTGACGCTGGACATCAGCAATTTCTGCTCACTGATAGGAATTATAAACACGCCGGCCGCGCAACTTCCTGTCGGACTATGTCGACGTGAATGGCCTCAAGTTCCCTCGCCGCCGAAGCGTCTTCGTCCGTCGGCCCGATGGACGGCCAGATTTGGATTTCAATTTTGTGACGATCGACCTGTTCGGCGGTGCAATTTATTGCCTTAGACTTACACACAGTTCAAGCGCTGCCCGAAAATATTGGCGGAAGTCCCGTTGACGCATTTATGTCGCCTTACATCAATACTGACAATAAACCACGCCCGTGTCGCATTGCAAAGTTAGCATTGAGTCTGCCATTCTCCTCTCACTGTTGTGGCGAAGGTTTGCAATTGAGAATTCGCAAGAACTATCCATAGGGTTTTCTTCGGTGCTGTTTCCTTGCGGCCGCGGATTCCCATAACGCGACGCGGGCGCCCACGATTGCCAAAGTTCCGAAGATTGCAGGAGGTGGGGCGCTGCATCACCGCCTCGAACGTGTCGGGTCCGAATGTGTCGAATGCTATTGGCAAACCCCTATCGCAAAAGCTCCCCCGGTAGGACTCGAACCTACGACCCAGCGGTTAACAGCCGCTTGCTCTACCAACTGAGCTACAGGGGATCAAAAGATGCCGCCGGCAGTGCGCTTTGCGCATGAATCAGGCGGCGAGCTGGAATTATACTATTTTGGCGTGGAATCGTCGCCGTCGCAAGGCCGACAATTGCGCCGCATAAATGGCTCGTTCGAGCGGATTTTTTCCATGGTCACGCAATTGCCTCGTTCGTTGTGCTCCACGTGGCTCATAAAGGCCTTGATCAGCGCGAGCCCCCTTCCTCCCGAACACTCCAAGTTTTCGTCGGCGGTGCAGTCGGGCACCAATAAGGGTTTGAACCCCCCACCTTCATCGCAGATTCGAATCCAAAATCGCTCGTCGCTGGCCTTGCACTCGACGTGCACTTGTTTTGATTCATCCAATCGGTTGCCGTGGTGGATCGCATTGGCAAGCGATTCGGCAAGCGCGAGCTCGACGCCGAAGTAATCGCGTCCGTCCCACCCGAGCCGCTTCAACTCGTCCAAGATTTCTTCCATGAATGGAACGTGCGCATCGGGTTGGCTGGGCAGGCTCCTGACCGCGGTCCAGCTCCAGCGATGGTCCGACATGCGTTTGAACTTTCCGCCGGCGGCGTGCGAGTCAAATGGCCAATGCGCAAGCTGTTGTATCAAGCTGGAAGCACGATATGCCTATCGGATTTTCAGATCGCCGCGAGCGCGTCGGCTTCGTCGTCCTTGATGACAAACAGCTTCGTCAACTTGGTGATGGCGAACACCTCGTAAATCTCCGGGCGAATATTCGACAGGATGAGTTCTGCCCCATGCTGCTTGACGCGTTTGTCAAAGCCGATCAATTTGCCAAGCGCCGCGCTGGACAAGAACTCCACGTTCGCAAAATTAAGCACGATTTTCTTTCGCCCGTCGCGTTCGACCAGGTCGTAAAGCTCCTGGCCGAATTCCTGAATCTCCGATTCGTCGATGATCTTCGAGTCGTTAAACGTGATCACGCTGACCTTGCCCGATTCAGTGATCTTGATGCGTCGCGGTGTGGCCATGGATCTGAGTTTCCTCCTGCCGGCCCGACGGCACGCGGCTTCGGCCCCGCGGGCACACGGCACACGGTTTTGCCGTGTGCCGGGTCGCAGCCAAATGAGAGTGTGCCTGCTCGGTAAACGGAATAATAACTGGCGCTTCGGCCGCATGCTTGCCACAGCGCCACGCCATTACTATCGATAATAGCGAGGGCTGGAATTGGCTGCAAGGATGAAGGAGTGCCGTGTCCGGACGGCGTTTTCAAGGCCCTCAAAAGTGTTGTCGCCCGGATGCGCTGTGAGCTCCACGATGTGTTTGTTCAGCGAGGGCGCGAAACGACTTCCTGCTCGCCGCTTACCGGCCAACCGGCTACGCGGGGCGTGGCATTGCCAGCGAGTGCAAACAAAGCACCGCGCCGACGGAGATCAGGCACCAGGAGAGCCACTCGGGCGGCACAATTTCCTTTCGCGGCGCCGCCCCCGTTCCGGCCGTGGCGGAAAGCAACGAAGCCACTCCGGTCGACGCTTGCCCGGTACGCTCAGCGAGAAATCTCGTGGCCTCCGGGTTGAGCACGTAAGCGCTCACGTAGCGAAACTGCACTCCAATGAGTAGGACCAGGAAACCAATGAAGAAGAACTGGTGGCGGTTTAGGTCCATGGGCGTGCCAAGAGTGTGTGTCGTGCCCTGCGCTTCGTTTGACCCAGGCCTTGCGGGCCTTCATCGCCATTTATCGAGCACTGTCCGCTAGCAACTTTACACACTCGCTTCAGTTCCAAATGTTCGAATCACACCGAACGTGCCGGCCATGCCGAAAGGGGCGGCGAACAACCGAGTTGAAGAATTTGGAATGCCATGACATTGGCCAGGGCATCGCGTGGGGCGCGGCGCGACGCCGCTCCATTGGCACTGCCTGTAGAAGATTCCACACCCCAGCGGTCATGCGCACACAATTAATCTCTGTCTTTATTGCCGCCTGAGCCGGCATACCGCGAGGATTGGCTGGCCCGTACAATCACAAGTTACAGTTGGGACGGGAACGATCGGTTCACGCGGCATTATTGGCATCGTTTAAACCGAGTGTCCGATCCGCGTGCAGCCAAGGCGCGGAGTTCCGTGCGATCGAAATGGCACGACGAGCCGCCGCCCTGCGTTTTTTTGCCATGCACTATTCAAGCCATCCTTCGACCGCAGAAGCGGAATCGCTCGAAGCGCCGCATGCCGGGCAGAGCGTTCGCTTGTTGTCGTCGACGTTCATCGGCTTGTTGCTCACCCAGTTTCTCGGCGCGACAAACGATAGCATTTTGCGTTGGCTGGTGATCGGATTGGGCAAGGACCACACGGAATACGATCACAGCACAATCCTCGCCATCGGATCCGCATGCCTGGTGCTTCCTTATATCCTATTGGCCGCGCCGGCGGGTTACCTGGCCGACCGGTTCAGCAAGCGAGACGTGATCATCAAATGCAAGCTGGCTGAGATCGCAATCATGGCGCTGGCGATCGGCGCGATTCTTATCGGCGACGTGTATTCCATGTTTTTCGTGGTGGCGCTCATTGGTGCGCAGGCGGCGCTCTTCGGCCCTTCGAAGCTGGGTAGCATTCCCGAGATGCTGCGGCACAGCAAAATTTCGTCGGCCAACGGGGCCATCGGCCTGGCGACGGTGATTGCTACCGTGATTGGCGCCATCATTGGAAATTGGCTTGTGGAGGCAACCGGCCAATACGGAAAAGAGCGCTGGTGGCTGTCTGCCTTAGTACTGATTGGTGTGGCTGTCGCCGGCTGGCTCGCCAGTTTGCTCATCATGCGCCTGCCGGCCGCCAATCCACGCCGCCTCTTTCCCTGGGACATGGCAACCCAGACCGTGCGCGATCTGGAGATTCTTGGTAGCGACCGGGCATTGCTCCGCGTGGCACTGGGCATCATGTTCTTTTGGACGTTCGCCATGCTGGCCCAGTTGAATATCGATCAGTTCGCCGCCGAGGGGAGCGAAGCCAGCAGGCAAACGCAAGTGTCGCTCCTATTGGGATCGTTGGTTGTCGGTGTAGGACTTGGCAGCGTGCTTGCCGGCATTTGGTCCGGAGGCAAAGTCGAGCTGGGCATTTTGCCACTTGGCGCCGGCGGCCTCGCGCTTTTCGCCTTTCTGCTCTACACCGTCGAAGGCGTGCTCGTCGATCCAAGCGGCGAATACACGATCAGTTACATTGCAGCCTGCATATTTCTCTTGCTCCTGGGCGTCAGCGCCGGCTTATTCGATGTGCCGCTGGCGGCATTCATGCAGGAACGCAGCCCGGCCGAGCACCGCGGCGCAATCCTCGCCGCGAGCAACTTTCTCACGTTCGGTGGCATGCTTGTCGCATCGGTCGTTTTCTGGGTGCTCCGCTCGCCGGCATTTGGAATCACGCTGACATCCAGGCAAGTCTTCTTCTTTTGCGCCCTGGCGACTGTCCCCGTGTTCGTCTACATCGTTGTCCTGATTCCGCAAGCAACGATTAAATTCCTGGCCTGGCTCATCACGCATTCCATCTACACGATTCGCGTCCACGGGCGCGAGAACATCCCCGAACAGGGCGGTGCGATTCTTGTACCCAATCACATCTCCTGGCTTGACGGCCTGTTGCTTACGACCACATCGTCGCGCACGGTGCGGCTGCTCGTGGACCGCGACCTTTTGACCAATTGGTGGAGCCGCGGACTGGCCAAGATCATGGGTGCGATTCCAATTAAAGGAACTCCCAAGGCGGCGCGCCGCGCGATTGAAACGGCCCGAGAGGCCTTGCGCGCCGGCGACCTGGTGTGTATCTTTCCCGAAGGCGGCATCAGCCGTTCCGGGCAGCTGCAGTCATTCAAGCCGGGCGTGCTGGAGATTCAGCGCGGCACTGACGCGCCGCTGATCCCGGTGTACCTCGATGAATTGTGGGGCAGCATTTTCAGTTTTCGCGGCGGAAAGTTTTTCTGGAAGTGGCCCTCCACTCGGCCGAAACGCGTTTCCATCTGGATGGGCAAACCGATCGCCCACCCGAAGGACATTTTTGAAGTGCGACAAGCGGTGCAAGATCTCGGCGCGGATGCGATGGCCGGGCGCAAGCAGCGCACCGCCGCGCTGCCGCGCGCGATGATCCGCAATTGCCGCAAAAAGAAGTTCAGCTGGAAAATCGCCGATTCGACCGGTGCCGAGCTGACCGGCGGCAAACTACTCGCGGGTACGTTTGTGTTTCGCCGCCTGCTGCTGCGCCATGTGCTGCGCGACGACGACCGGCACGTGGGCCTGCTTCTGCCGCCCACCGTGGCGGCCGTTGTGGCCAATGCGGCTTTGTCGATGGCCGGGCGCATCACCGCCAACCTGAACTACAGCGCATCGCCCGAAGTGGTCAACGCCTGCATCCGCCGGGCGAACATTCGGATCATCCTCACCAGCCGCAAATTCATGGAAAACGCGGCGATGGCGAAGTTCCAAAACAATCTCGAGGCGGAGTTAGTCTATCTCGAGGACCTGCGCGAGAAAGTGCATCGCGGTGACAAGCTCGTCGGCGCCGTGGCCGCCTACGCCGTTCCGGGATTCCTGCTCGACTGGATTCTCGGGCTGCGCCACATCCGAGGCGACGACGTAGCGACTGTGATCTTCACGTCCGGCTCCACCGGGATGCCGAAAGGCGTGATGCTCACGCATCACAACATTGCTACCAATGTGGAAGCGATCGACCAGGTGGTGCACCCGCGGCCCGATGATTGCATCCTGGGCATTGTGCCGTTTTTCCACTCGCTTGGGTTCACCGTCACGCTGTGGGGCCCGCTGCTGTTGGATATTCGCACAGCCTACCATGTCATGCCGCTCGACACGCGCATTGTCGCCAAGCTGGCGCGATCGCGCCGCGCGACCATTTTTCTGGCCACGCCCACGTTCTTGCGCAGTTACCTGCGGCGCTGTGAGCCGGAAGAACTTAAGACGCTGGAGATCGTCGTGGCCGGCGCGGAAAAACTGCCCTGCGCTTTGTGCGAGGCATTCCAGCAGAAGTTTGGCGTGCGCCCCGTGGAAGGCTACGGCACGACCGAGCTCTCGCCGCTGGTGTCGGTCAACGTTCCGCGCAGCCGCTCGAAGAGTTTGGACATCGACTGCAAGGAAGGCTCGGTCGGTCGGCCAGTGCCCGGCGTCTCCGCGAAAATCGTCGACCCCGAATCATTCGACGAGTTGCCGCCCGGCACGCCCGGCATGTTGCTCGTGAAGGGGCCGAATGTCATGAAAGGCTATTTGGGCCAGCCGGAAGAGACCGCCAAGGTCATGCACGATGGCTGGTACATCACTGGCGATATCGCGATGATCGACACTGAGGGCTTCATCCACATCACCGGCCGGTTGAGCCGCTTCTCGAAGATCGGCGGCGAAATGGTGCCACATGTTCGCGTCGAGGAGGCGATTCAAAAAATCCTCGGCGTCGAAGAGGAAGGAAACCTTAAGGTCGTCGTCACTTGCGTTCCTGACGAACGCAAGGGCGAACGGCTCGTCGTCGTGCACACGCAGATCGACATGCGGCCCGAAGAGATTTGCCGCCGGCTCGGCGCGGATGGACTGCCCAATCTGTGGGTTCCCGGATCCGACAGCTTCCTGGAAGTCGAATCGATCCCCGTGCTCGGCAGCGGTAAGACGGACCTAAAGGCCGTGTCCGATCTGGCCCGCGAGCGCTTCGCCGAATCGACAGCGTAAAAATATTGCGACGCCTTAGGTGGGCGCGTTATCATAGAACGCGCCGTGCGTCGGTCGGTATCTTCTCGCCGTTCCAGGTATTGCTCATGAATCGTTCGCTCCTGGCCAGGCACGTTCTGCGTCACGTTACGGTCATGGCGCTCATGCTGGGCGCGCCAGTTGCCGGTACGGCTAGCACGCTGCGTACCGTCGCCCTCGGCGGTCAGTCAGCCCCGGGGCTGCCAGATGGCATATCCATTCGGGGGTTCAGTCAACACGTGCTGAACGATGCCGGTCAGGTAGTGTTTGTGTCGTTGCTCGCCGGAAACAACGTAGATGCCACGAACAACCGAGCTCTCTGGTTCGAGAGTCCAAATGGCTTGACCGTCGTTGCTCGCACTGGAAGCCGGGCCCCTGGCACGCCCGAGGGCGTGAACTTCGGCAACTTTCTTGCCCTTCCCGGGCTGGACAATTCCGGACGGATCGTATTCGTAGGCGCCCTCACGGGCAACGGAGTAGATGACGGGAATAATCGGGGCATCTGGTCCCAACA
Source organism: Lacipirellulaceae bacterium (assembly GCA_036503915.1). GTDB lineage: Bacteria > Planctomycetota > Planctomycetia > Pirellulales > Lacipirellulaceae > JABDGM01. The sequence continues at coordinate 8,483 of DASXWB010000021.1, forward strand.
CTCCGGCCGACTTAGCTTGGTCGCTCGCGCCGGAAGCCCAGCGCCCGGCACTCCCGCCGGCGTGAGCTATGCCCGCGGGTTTGGTCTCTCTTTAAACAATAACGGCCAAACCACCTTTAGCGCGCAGCTCACCGGCAGCGGAGTCGACAGCTCGAATGACCGGGGC
>DASXWB010000022.1:0-3432 GCA_036503915.1 Lacipirellulaceae bacterium
GTGCCACCAGTTACCGTGTGTGTCCTGGAAGGTGGCGCCGTGGCCCGCGCCACGCGCGAACCCGCCTGGCTTGTAGGAAAACGGGTTATGGGCCTGATAAGTGAATGGCCCCAGCGGCCCCGCGCCTACGTAAACGCCGTCGCCGTAACCACTGAATTCCGTTCCCGGCGCGGCATACTGCAAGTAGTACTTGCCGCGGTGCTTGGTCATCCACGCGCCCTCGATGAACGGGCGCAGAAACGTATTGTCGTTGGCCTCGCCGAATCGTTCCCAGCCATGCACGTCCTCGTGGAGTCGAATCAATTCCTGTCGCTCTCCAATTGGTTGCAACGTCCTGCGGTCAACCTCCCAGCCATAGATCGGGAACGTGTTGCTGGAGCCGTGGTAGAGATAGAGTCGCCCATCATCGTCGAGAAAAAACGTGGGGTCCCACGCGCCGGCCCGAAACGCCGGCACAGCTTCGCTCCAAGAATCCACGCGCGGACTGGTGCTTTTCCAGATGGGAAAGTCCGGAGTGTACGTCGACCCGATCACGTGGAGTGCATCATCCATCACCAGCAGAGCCGGCGCGCATAGCTCGTCATACACCTTTCGTCCAGACTTGAGCACTGTGTGTTCGTCCTTGAGAAACCTGCGCGGGACGAAGTTCCAGCGATGCATGTCGCTGCTCCACCAATAGCCCGATTGGTTCGTGGAAAACAGGTAATAGTCACCGCGAAACGTGACGATGGCCGGGTCAGCGGTCGTGCGGTGCTTGCCCTGCTTAACGAAATCTGGAATCGGACAGTAACCGTAGTCGATGTTGATGGGGTTACAGTAAGTCGTCGGTGGGGCGGGCGAGGCGACCTGCGCAAAGAATACGGCGGCAGAGACCAGAACCCAAAGTGACATCGACGCACGCAGTATCGCCGGGATCATCGCGAATCGCATCGCCGAGTCGTCCATTCGGTGTAAGCGCACGGTGTCTATGGCGCACATCTGTCGCCGCATTGAGGCGCTGGCTTCCGCTAAAAGGGTTGAGCACCATTCTAGCCGGCTGCTGCTACTCGGCGACTCCTACTCAACTTGCGACGCGTCCTCGCTCTTCTCCCGGGATTATGGACTCCGGACCCGCGGCGTGCCGAAACAGCAAATCCGATACGATCCACAGCATGGCGAAGAACGCATTCAACCCAAAAACCGGCGCGATATCCGGACTGAACGGCTGGTGGGTGAGTTGGGATCAATTAGGAGATCGTGCATGGATCGTTGCGGCAGCTTCTTGGACAGCTGTACCGGTCCAGGTTTTTGTCAAAAATTGGAAAAAGCCAGAGGTAATTCGGCATGAAGCGAGCTGTTGAAGCGACTAAATAACGGCAGTTTACTGCCATTTTCCATTCCGAGTGTGCTCGATCGACAATAAGCGTCCGGCCAAAACGAAAGGTAGTTAAGCGCCACAACTGCATGGAAGTTTGCGATCAGTCACGATACTGGAAAAACAAGACGCAGATCATTGCCATAACGCTTTATCTGGTCCATGATGTCCCTCGTCAATTCTCCTTGTTGAGGTGAGCTAATGAGTAACACAATTTGGCGCTTCATCCTGCTCCTATTGGGCTTCTCTCCGTGGTTCGGCGCCACTCCGGTGATGGCGGTTGGCACCAATCTTTCATACGTCTTCAACCAAGTCGGTTACTCGGATGGGGCCACAGTGAACGGCGCCTTTTCAGGCGTGGACTTGGACGGCAACGGGATCCTCGTCCATTTTCCCTTGCGCGGCCAGGGTGAGCCGCCGATCGAGCACCTGGAGCTGACGTCCTGGTCGATGCACTTCTCCGGAAACAGCCTTTCACAAGCTTTCGACCTGACTCTGAGCGACCTTTTCGGCTTCGTCTACGAAATTGGCACCGCAGGCCTCGGGGATGATCCGGCATTTGATCCCACGATCAATCAGAATCTAACCGAAGGCATCGGCGCGATCGGAACTGCCCACTTTTACTCGTCAGGACTCGGTCCGAACAGTTTTATTGGCGGTTACGTCGGCGGGCAGATCGATTTCAATGAACTCAATAACCTCGAGGACCACGCCCTCGACTCCTCGCCAAACCTCGTTGCTGTCACGCTTGTTCCCGAACCTTCCGGAATCGGCTTGTTGATCTCCGCGGCACTGCTGCTCGCTCAAGTCGGACGGAACGCGCCCCGACATCTTGCCCGCCATGCCAATCGCGGGTGATATCGTCCAAACCGAGTATTTGCCCCGAATATGGTTGCAGGCAACGTTGTGATGGGCCAAAATACGCTCGGCACGATTGCAAGCGCTTGCATCTAAAATCCGGCTACCAGGCGAGTCTACATCATGCGGAACTTCGTTAGCGTTAGGCAGTATCGTTGCGCAAGTGCGATTCTATTCATAACCTTGCTCGCCCCAGCGGCCCAAGCCGGTCCGCCGACTCCGCTCGAATCGGCCTACTGGCGCTTCGAGGAGGGACCCGCGTCGAGCGAAGTTCCCGCCAACGTCGACGTCGTCCTGGACTCGATCAACGACAACCACATGCGGGGATTCGAAAATGACGACGGAACCATCGACGCAACGCCGACGTACGTGAGCACGGTGCCGCCCACGCCGCTCAAAAGCGGCTTGCCAAACACGCTCGCCTTGGATTTTGTTCGCAATCCGGGTGGCGGCGGTGACGATCTGTTTGCCGCGAACCGAGACATCAACAATGGGATCATTGCACCTGGCGAGGGCTTCACCGTCGAAGCGGCATTCAATTCCAATAACCCCGCGCTGTTCGCGGGCATCGTCAGCAAAGAGGGTCAGCCGGGCGGCAGCCGGCCGCTTCAAACCTTTGCCCTCAAAACGCGCGCGGATAATTCGCTGCTGCAAGTCGAGCAGTGGGACGCGAGCGCGAACCTGGTGCAGGTTTCTTCGCAGGAACCGATTGTTGCCGGCCAATGGTACTATGCTGCCGTCGTCAACGATGGCTCGACGCTCTCGCTGTACCTCGACTCGAACGACGGTTTGGGCTATCAACTGCAAGGCTCGGCGGCCGTCGACGGCGCACTCTACCAGGCCAACCCTGCCAATCCAAATTGGGACAGCAACTGGACGATTGGCCGCGGCGAATTCGGCGGCTTTCCCGCGGATTGGTTCGACGGCATCATCGATGAAGTTCGCCTGACCAATTCGCCGCTCGCGCCATCGGAGTTTTTATTCGCCTCGGCCGTCGTGCCGCTGGAGGGCGATTACAACAACAATGGAAAAGTGGATGCGGCCGATTACGTGGTGTGGCGAAAAACGGGAATCAACGGCCAACAGGGATACGATACGTGGCGCGCCAATTTCGGCAGAATGGCGATGCCCGCCGCCAGTGGGGCCACCGCGGCCGTGCCCGAGCCTGCGACGGTTCTGTTTTGTGTACTGGCGGTTTGCGTTTTGGCGGCATCGCGTTG
>DASXWB010000023.1:0-4160 GCA_036503915.1 Lacipirellulaceae bacterium
AACTCGCTGAAATCGACTTTGCTTCCGGCGGCCGAAAGTTCGGTCCATGTGTTATCAGGGTCGAACGTCGGAGTGCCGCTGTTGGCGTCGTAATTGTCGGCGACCGACCGCCAGCTCGCGTTATCCAGACCGCCAGCTGCGGATGTAAGCGTGTAGCCCACGATTTGCACTGCCGCCGTCTGGTTGATCAGGGTGATCGTCCCGGTGGTACGATTGACTTCGAGCGTGGGCGGCATGGGGTCGGTTGGACCGGCTGTGAAGCTGTTGAACACTTCTTGAGCGTTCAAGGCAGTGTCATAAATTCGAAACTCGGAATACGAGCCACCGAAATTCGCGTCGGCCGTCCAATTCGACCGGCCAAGCCAGTTGTTGACGTCGTTCAGATTTCCCAATTGGATTGCCGTGTTGTTAGTAGCCCGCGGGACTCCGTCGATATACACGCTGATTGATGCCGGCGTCGCGCCGGTGCCGCCGGTAGAATTGTAGACGACAGCAAAATGGCGTTGCGTTCCGACCGTGTAGGGAGTATTCGGATCAGCGGCCGACTCAGCACCGCCCACCGTCCCGGCTCCGACCGTGACATTGCCGAAGGCCGCGTCGTTATTACGCATCGCCGCGCGCTGCAGATTGGGGTTCGTTCCCTGTTGAGCCGAATAGAAGATGTAGTCTGCTCCATCGCCGCCGCCGCCAGGGCCGGTTAGCTCGCCACCGACTGTCGACCCGAAGTCAAAAACGCGACCCCAGCTTGTCACTGTGTTGGTGGTGTACCAACCTTCGAATGTGGCGTTGGTCAACGTCGAGATGATGCCGTTGGGCAGATCAACATAGGGCGAATTGGTACTTGGACCGCCGGGGAGAACCAAAGCACCGGCGGTTGCCGTCGGAAGGCCGCCACCGGTTGCCGGGCCGATCACCGTGCCGTGTTGTCCGCCCAGGGAGTCCATGATCGTGCGTCCGGTCGCATCGGCCGTCGCACCTTCGTTAAACAGGTACTGATTCCTGAGTGCGCCTTCGGCGCTCGAGACCACTAACACTGCGCCGACGACGAGCGACGCAGAGAATGCTTGAAATAACGAGGGCAACGCCCGCCGCGAAACCACGTTGGCCATCATCGCAACTCTCCTAAGGAGTCTCCTTGAAAGCGCTATGTGTCTAAAAGTTCGTCAATGCCCCATCCTTTTTGCCAATGCTGCGCGCGCCCGACACGGCGCGCATGAATCACTCCGACTCCCAGCTTCCATAGCGCGTCATTCACCGCAGGAATGCGCGCCGCAATTTCACGTGTCCGATACCAACGCAATCAAGCCCGTCACCGTCAACAATTGGAATCCACCTTGTTGGGACGCTACTCACACCAGTCTTCGGGTCGAGCCAGTAGCGACCGATGGCAGCAACCGAAAAGTGCGGCGACAACAACAAAACCCAGTCGAGCATTACCTCGACACAGTCCCAGCTTTGATCGCGCGACGGTCAAAGAGCGCGATGACCGCCACTTACCGCGCGCTGCGTAAATTTGGTGTTCAATATCATAATCGCGTAAATCGCAAAGTGCAACAAATTTCTTGGCTTTTTTCGAAAGGGCAACAAGCGCTTTCAGTTTTAATTTGTCGCGCAGTTCGAGAGCGATGTATCGGGGCATTGGCGCGCGGGGAAGTCACTTTCCTGCTGTTTGCACGCACATGGGCTGAATTCCGCATCCGCTCAGCCGCAAGCCGCAACCACCGACCGCAAATTGTTAAAGTATTTCGAACGGAATGGCAGATTTAGTTGCTTCACCCGGTGCCGTTCGATAGACTCGAAGCGCAAACTGACGGTATCGCTTTAGAAATTGCGGAGCCGCTCGACGGCGAGTATTTCACGGCCGATTGACCTGGCAGCTGTGCGTTGCGCCTATTTGGATTTGTCGCGCTGGCGCGGGAGTTCTTTTCCTGAGCGGAACGGGTGTACTGCCGGGGCAGGAAAATGCCAGTTGCCGCGCTTGAACGCCTTGAGGTGACCATCCGGACCACCGGCTTACCAGCGATGGACGTGTTTGCTTCCAACTTCGGCCTGCTTGATTCGCGCCACTTTTGTCGCAGGGCGAACCTGTTGATGCGATGGGCTTTGATCTTCCTTGTTGTCCCGGCTCCCGGATGCGGCAAAGATGCCGAGCAATCGGCTCAGAAATCGTTAGCGCCACGAACTAAACCGGCCAATCATGCAGCCGTCGAAACAGAAGGAAGCGATTCGAAACAAGCGGCGGAACCGATCGCCGTGCCCTCGGAAGAGCTGATTGTGGCCCCACTTTCGGCGATTTCGCCGCGGCCTGCCAGTTCGCCCATGTTCGAAATGCTCGCGCCGAAGCGAACAGGCGTAGATTTCCAGATGCAAGTCCCCGACATTGCCGAGAACGTGCGCGAGGTCATTCTCCTGAACGCCAATGGGGGCGTCGCAACGGGCGACTACGATGGCGACGGCCTGGTCGACTTTTACGCGACGAGTCCCAAAGGCGGGAATCGACTGTTTCGCAACCTGGGCGACTTCCGGTTCGAGGATGTCACGGCGGATGTGGGACTCCTCGACGAAAACTTCTGGGGAACCGGCGCCACGTTCGTGGACATCGATAACGACGGCGACCTGGATATCTACGCGTGCGGGTATCGCCACGCTAATCGCGTATACGTTAACGAGCGGGGCCGAGGCGACGGCAAATTGCAATTCACCGAACAGGCGAAGCGCTATGGCCTGGGCTTCGACGGGGCAAGCATGACAATGGCCTTTGCCGACATCGATAACGACGGCGATTTGGATGGCTACCTGGCGACCACGGCACAAGCGCCGCCGACCGAAATCAAAACTCCATTCCGATACGTCGACAACCAGCCGGTCGTTTCCGATGAAGCCCAAGAGTACTGGCAATTGATCCACTTGCCCGGCGGGCACGTTACCAAAACGGAGGCCGGACAGTTCGACCACTTGTATCGGAACGACGGTGAGAGGTTCACGGAGATCACACAGGAAGCCGGCATCAAAGGGCCTCAATTTACTCTCTCGGCCACGTGGTGGGATTACAACGAAGACGGTTTTGCTGACGTCTACGCGGCAAACGACTTCATGGGACCGGACTATCTGTATCACAACAATGGAGACGGAACTTTTACCGACGTCGCGAAAGACATGTTACCCCATACGCCGTGGTTCTCGATGGGAACGGACATCGCCGACGTGAACAACGACGGAAGAATCGATTTTCTGGCCACGGACATGGATTCACGCACGCATCACCGTGAAATGGTGATGCGCGGCAACCTCGCCAACAGCAACTGGTTCTTGGAAATCGGCCGCCCACGGCAGTACGTGCGCAGCGCACTGTTCATCAACACGGGCTCCGGTCGGATGATTGAGGCGGCCTACCAGGCGAACATGGCGAGCACCGACTGGACTTGGAGCCCGCGGCTGGCCGACTTCGACAGCGACGGCCGAGTCGATTTGTTCGTCACGAATGGCGTCGTGCGCGACATGATGAACGCCGACTTGACTCAATACGCCGATGCTCACATCGAACCCGGCACGGCGGAGTGGGGTCGCTTCTGGGCCGAGCAGCCGATGCGCAAAGACGTAAATGTGGCGCTAAAAAACCGCGGCGATTTGAAATTCGAGGACGTCGCGAGGGCGTGGGGTCTCGATCGCAGCGGCGTGAGCTTTGGTTCAGCGACGGCCGATTTCGATAATGACGGCGATCTTGATCTCGTGGTGAGCAATGCCGACGCGCCGGTGAGCATTTACCGCAACGGTTGCGACACGGGACATCGGGCGCGCATCCGGTTGCATGGTCGGGCCAGCAATCGCTTTGGAATCGGCGCCAAGATCGATCTCGTCGCTGCCGGATTGCGCCAAACAAGCTACTTGACGCTGGCGCGCGGCTGGCTTTCCGCCAGCGAACCCTTTGCAACGTTCGGGCTTGGCGACTCGAGCATCATAGACGAGCTCACGGTGACTTGGCCGAGCGGCCACCAACAGAAATTTACTGGCCTCCTGGCCGACCGCTTTTACACAATCACCGAGCCGGCGGGGGATCCGCCGGCCAAGCCGCGTGCTCGCCGGCCAGCGAGCGCGGAGCCGCCGCCCGGCTCGTCGCCAATGTTTGTCGCGGCCGCCGGATTTCCCAGGATTGATTATCA
>DASXWB010000024.1:0-1921 GCA_036503915.1 Lacipirellulaceae bacterium
GAGCAGGCTGGCACCGACGTGCTGACCTCAACCGATATGTCGTGCCTGATGCACCTGGAGGGGCTTTTGCGGCGGCAGAAGAAACTAATTCGCGTGATGCATATCGCGGAGATTTTTGCCGCGGCGCAGAAGCCAGATTGAATTGAAGAACCTGTTGGTATGAAACCTCACCCCGCAAACCACGCCACTGCCGCCGCCGCCTTCGTCGCCGATCTGGATCGTGCGCGGTGGCATGATGCCGCCTTGTGGGCGGCCCGCGGTCGGCGCGACCGGGCCGCGCGCTCCGTGCCGGAGTGGGAAATGCTGCGTGAGCTCGCCTCGCACATCAAGCTGCACACGATGTCGCGGCTGGATGAGTACCTCGAGCAGTTTGAGACGGCCGCGCTGCGCCTGGGCGTTCAAGTTCACTGGGCCCGCGATGCGGCCGAGCACAACCGCATCGTGAGCGACATCCTTCAGCGGCACGGTGTGAAGCGTGTCGTCAAAAGCAAGTCGATGCTCACCGAAGAATGCGGCCTGAATCCACACCTCGAAGTGCAAGGCATTGAGGTCACCGACACCGACCTGGGCGAGTGGATCGTGCAGTTGCGCCACGAGCATCCGAGCCACATCGTGACGCCAGCGATTCACATCAAAAAGGAAGAAGTCGGCCAGCTGTTTCACGAGCGGCTGGGCACGCTGGCCGGCGCAAGCGATCCGCCCTATCTGGCCGAAGCGGCGCGGCAGCATTTGAGGTCCGTGTTCCTGGCCGCCGACGCGGGGATCACCGGCGTGAATTTCGCCATCGCCGAGACGGGCGGCTTCGTCGTCTGCACGAATGAAGGAAACGCGGACCTCGGCGTCTCGCTGCCGAAGCTGCACATCGCCTGCATGGGGATCGAAAAACTGGTTCCGCGCGCCGCCGATCTGGGCGTTTTTCTGCGCCTGCTGGCCCGCTCGGCGACCGGGCAGCCGATCACTACGTACACATCGCACTTCCACGGCCCCATGCGCGGCGGCGAGCTGCACATCGTGATCCTGGACAACGGCCGCTCGGAGCTGTTGGGCAGCACCGATTTCCGCCGCTCGCTCAACTGCATTCGCTGCGGCGCCTGCTTCAACACGTGCCCGGTGTATCGGCGCAGCGGCGGGCATAGCTACGGCGTCACGGTGGCCGGGCCGATCGGCTCGATCATCAATGCGGCCGCCAACCCGCGCGAGCACAAGAGCCTCCCCTCCGCGTGCAGCTTATGCGGCTCTTGCAGCGATGTTTGCCCGGTAAAGATCGATCTGCATCAGCAGCTGTTCATTTCGCGGCGCCAACTCGCATTGGCCGGTTTGGTGCCAAGGACGAAGCGCTGGGCGCTTAGGCTTACGGCGGTCGTGCTCAAGCGGCCCTGGCTCTATCGCACGGCGGGCGGCATAGCGCGGACGGCGCTGCGCGTGCTGCCTCGATGGCTGGTATATAGCCGCTGGAACGCTTGGGGCCGGCGGCGGGAACTGCCGGAGGCGCCGCGCGAGTCGTTTCGCGAGCTAAACCGCAAGTCGCAGACCCGCCGCAATGGGTCGAAGACCCGCCGTGGTGGGCGGCTTTCCGGAAATACTCGATAATGAGCACGAGCAAAGACATCATCCTGGAGGCCGTTCGCCGTAATCGGCCCGCATCCTGCGCGGCGCCCGATCTGCGCCAAGAGTGGACCACTTATCCGGACCGGCGGGCCCAATTCATCGACGTGCTCACGGCCGTCGGCGGCACCGCGATTGCCGTCCGCAATGAAGCCGAACTAAACGAGCGGCTGCGGCTTCTGCCGATCATTCGCGATGCCCGGAAAACCGTGTCGCTTTTGCCCGGCATCGGCGAGGCGCATGTCGAGCTGTCCACCGCCGGTTCACCGCATGCGCTGGCGGACGTCGACGTGGCGATCCTGCCGGGCGAATTCGC
>DASXWB010000025.1:0-8650 GCA_036503915.1 Lacipirellulaceae bacterium
ACTTCCGCGTCGCGCCCGGCTTCGGTTTCCGCATCACGGTGCCGGCGATGGGCCCGGCGCCGATCGCGCTCGATTTCGGCTTCCCGGTCTTGAGCGCCGATTTCGACGACGAGCAGATGTTCAGCTTCAATATCGGGTTGCAGAGGTAGTAGGCACACTCCGTGTGCCGCGACCTTCGCATCTATTGGCCTGTCACTCATTCACGATCGCGGCGCTTGTAGCCAGTTCTGCTGCGGCACACGGAGTGTGCCTGCTACATCAATATCCGCGGCGATAGGACCAGCGGCAGCGGTCGCCGTAGTAGCCGCGATGCCACAGGACGCGCGGGTAGTAATGCTCGGCGCCGAACCAGCCCCAGCGGTGACCGTGCACGGGGAAGCCGTAGCGATACCAGCCGCCGGCCCGGGCGGCCGTTGGATGCGGTGCCTCTTCTGGCAACTCGCCAAAGCGATGATAGGCGTATGACTCGTCCAACAAGCTGCGCGGCGGGGCCTCAGCCTGGTCTGCCTCGAGGCTCGCTTCTAAATCCGCGCCTTCCTCGACTTCGGCTGCATGACTGGTCAGCTCGCTCGCGAAGGCGAAAACAAACAGCAGCGCGAGCCTGCCACAGCTAGAGTTGCTCCGTGCCGCTTTCATGAATTGCCTCCTTGCAATGGAATGGCTCGCGAAGTCGAACGCGTGCCTTATTGCGGTAACGCCGGCTGTGGCAAATCGTCGTTTAGTTCGTCTGTCTCCGGCTGACTGCCTGCAGGATGGTGGGCCGATTGCTCATCCGCAGCCCCGTTTTCATACGCCGGGGGATAGTATCCATTCGGCGCGTCGTAGCCGCCATAGTACGGACCATAATATGGCGGGGCCGTGACAACCTGCGGCGGGCCGTAAAGGTTGCCAAAGTATGGCGCGTAGCTGCCGCCGTAGCGCATGCGATAGTAATCGAGGTGATACGGATAAGGCCGCTGGAACCAGCCAGCCGACACCTGAGGCGTCGGCACCCGCCCGCGATAGTAGCCCCGGCCATGCTGTCCACCGTGCCGCGGCATCCGGTCAAAAGCGTGACGCCGGTAAACTGGCGCGCGAGAGCGATCGCCGTGCCCTTCGGCCCAATCCGCGGCGGTGCAGGCTGAGCCAGCAGCCGCCATCACCAGCGCACCCACACAAAACGCAAATACAAAGCGTGTCGACGAGCGGCCCACTTCCCGTCCCCTATTTCGGCTGAGATACGACCCTGGCTTTCATGCTAAGTAGCCGAATCTTGAGGCGTCAACAAAATAGGCGTTCCAGTGCAATTCGCGAGCGAATTTGCCAGCGCAAGCACGTCGAGCGGGCACCCCTTGGCAAGTACCCCCCATTGGCGTCGGATAATGCGGAATTTTCCGCTTAAAACGCCTTCCGGCCGGCCGCTGAAATCTGACCTATAGTTTCAATTGGGATGCGCTTTGGATCGTTGCTTGCTGCGACTGCGCAGAAGCGGCTTTTTCTCAAAGCGGCATTCTCTAATCCTTTTCGCATGCCCGCTTCCGCACCGGATATGGTCGCAATCGGCGGGCGGCAATTGGCTTCGCGCTCTAAGACTGCTCTTCTTTTGCATCGCAATTGGAGGAATTCATCATGGCCACGACGCACAACTCTCGGCCGCTGCAGTTCGAGAAATTTGAGAACCGGATGCTTCTAGCCGTCACCGCCGGCGTGGCCAGCAATGGCGATCTGGAAGTAACTGGCGATTCGGCCGGACCGGTCGAAATCGTGGCATTGGATTCCGACAGCTATAGCGTGACCGAAAACGGGACTCTGGTCGCCACAGTCGACGGCGTGACGCGTGGAATTCGGATCGCGTTGGGCGGCGCCAACGACGACGTCACACTCGATTTGGGAGGCCAGACGCTGAAAAAAGATGTCCGCGTGCAACTTGGCGCGGGCGACAATAGCTTCACTTTGAGCAATGGCACGGTCCGAGGCCACCTCGTGGTCGAGGGGGCCGAGGGCATCGACACGATCGACGTACAGCAAGACGTGCGTGTTGGCAAGAACGCCACGTTCAAACTCGGCGCCGGAGATAATGTCGTGACTCTGTCGGGTGACTTTTCCGGAAAACTCACCGTGGAGACCGGCCTGGGCAACGACTCGGTGACGCTTGGCCAGGAAGCTAGCGTGGCCAAGAAGGCGAAGGTAAGTCTCGGCGACGGCGACAACCTCTTTTCCTTCGACGCGGACGTGGCTCGCCATTTGCACTACCGCGGCGGCGAGGGCGCCGACACGGTCGAAATCTTGGCCGAAGCGCGCGTTGCGCGGCACGCAAAGATCGATCTCGGAAACGGCGACAACACGTTCACCATGGAAGGCCGCGTTGACCGGGATCTCAAAGTTAGTGCCGGCAGCGGAATTGACACTCTGAACATCACAAGCCAGGCGCAAGTCGCGAAGGATGCAAAGATCAAGCTAGGCGAAGGAGATGATGTCTTTACATTTGAAGGCGACGTGAAGCGCTCGCTGCAGGTGGATGCTGGCGGTGGAATCGATACGCTATCGATACTCGCCGCTGCAAAGGTTTCGAAGGACGCCAAGCTGAAGCTGGGCGACGGCGATGACACCGTCTCACATGCCGGAGCCGTGGGCCGCTCATTACACATCGACGGCGGCGCCGGCAACGACACCTATACCGACCTGGGCGGCACGGCCAAGGTAGTGAAGCTGAACGCGGTCGAGGTCACGGCTTGAACCGGGCCGCCTGCGCTTGGGCGACTGGTTGCCGCAGCGCCGCGGCGCATTCGCGGCAATGCGCTCTCCGCATCCATTGTGGTTTCCTGAAACGGGATGGCCTGCGAAGTAGTGGGACTGTTGCGCGTGTCGCAGTATGCGCCCATGTGTCGCCTTCGTGGTCATACTGCTGCGGCAGAGCGCCTTCGCCGTAAGCTCATGCGAGCGGCGCTTTCGTGCTTCAGTTATTGATTGCCTAATGCGAAGATGAATTCGTTTTCGTGATGGGCGGCCACTTCGGCGGCAAGCCCGGACGTCTTTGGGTCGCCGTACTTTTTCGGCAGCAAATCTTTTGGTGCCGCCAGCGTGGAGGAAACGCTCGCCGTATCGAGCTTCGTAATCGCAACGGCGTACTTGCCGGGCACGATGCCCGGTTTGAACTTGCCCACTCCGACGTGCGTCGTAAGCTCAAATCGCCCACTTGCATCGGTGACAGCCTGGCTGGCGAGTGTTGTGCTTCCATCGGTCGGATGAAAGATTACATTGGCACCGTCCAAGGGCTGCCCTTGATAGGTAACACTGCCGCGAACGGGCACCGTGTTGGGGCCTTCCGGCGTATTACCACATCCTGAAAAAACGAACGCGCAAAGTATCGCACTAACCGCCCCGGCTGTAATCCAATGCGGCATGTGCGAATTCATTCGTTTTTCACGGCGGGGCGACAATGACGCGCCATCAACTTCCCGCATCGACCGGTTCTCCATCGGCGCGGGCGCCGAGCTTTTGATAGGTCGTGTAATCGATCGTCTCTTGGAGAAAATGGGTTGAGCCGTCGGCGAACAGCAGGTTGACGCCGCCCGGATGGCGCGATTTGAATCCCATTGCCGTGTTAAAATCCAGCTCCCAATTGCCGCCCGGCGCGCCCGTTCGTTCGTCGCGATTGGTCGGATAATTGATGGGGGCCGTTGTCGCGAACCACAGGCCTTCCGAGAGCGTCCAGCCGTGAATCCACTGGAACGCCGAGCAGCGCGGACGGATTTCACCCATGGCGATGGTATTTGAAGTGCCGTCGGAGATATCTTTGATCGACGCTGCCCAGGTGCTGCGGGCGAAGACTCCGGAAAGCGTCTTGGCATGAGGGCAATCAGAACGAATATTCGTGCCGGCCGGGACGCTGGCCCTCGGGGCCGTTTGACATCGATACGCGGCCGAAAAGTTTTGATCGAACCAATCTTCGCCGTCGTTGTTGGAATCGTACTGAGTGCCGCCGTTGCCCACGACCGAACTCAAGGAAAAGCCCGTCCACGACTCCACGATCTGGGAGCCGATCGAGCCCGCGTAATTCGTGGTGGCTACGGGCCCCGGGCGAACGAGTCCGGCGAAGGCACTCGGACCATCGCGCGGGTCGACTAGGCCGTTCTTTTCATCGCTGGGACACCTCAGCGACTCCACCACGAACTGCCGGATCGGTACGCCGTTAAGCAGCTGAACGCCCGGCGGGACGCACGCGGGATCGTTGGGATCGCAAAATTTGATGGCGCCATGCAGTGCCGTCTCTTCGAGATACGGCGCCATGTTAATCAAATGCGATGCGAAGTCTCGCGCTTCGCGCTGGCCCGGCACAGCATGGATGTGATTGACATTCGACGGAAATTGATTGAATGACTGGTGGTAATTGTGCAGGCCGATCCCCAATTGGCGGAGATTATTGACGCACTCGGTCCGCCGCGCGGCCTCGCGGGCCGCCTGCACGGCCGGGAGCAGCAATGCGACCAGGATGCCGATGATCGCGATCACAACTAACAACTCAACAAGCGTAAAACCGCGTACTTCAGATTTCGAGGCTCTATGCATGGAAGACATCCGCCACGTTAAACTGGAATGACGCTTACGCATCATACCAAGTGCGGAAAAGATACGACAGAATAGAAAGTTGCAACCGACCACACCTGCCGGCGCGCCGCCGGTCGCGGATCGTCAGTTGCCCGGTTAGAACGCATTGTAGCCGCCCGGCGCCGACCAACACGCCGCGACTGACGATTGCGGGTCTCAGAGCTATTCCGTATCAAACTGCCGGTCGCGGGGGTCTTCGAGGCCGTCGGCCATTTTGTTGAGGGCCTCGGTTTCGATCTGGCGAACCCGCTCGCGCGTGAGGCCCAGCTGTTCGCCGATTTCCTTGAGCGTGCGCGGCTCGTGGTTGTCGAGGCCGAAGCGCATGCGCAGCACGGTCGCCTCGCGCTGGTCCATCGTGGCCAGCATGTCCATCGCGTGATGCAGGCAGTCGGTTTCCACGAGCGCATCATCGGGCGTGAGCTGCCGCTCGTCCATGACCATGTCGCCGAGCGTCCAGCCGGCCTCGGCCTGGTCGGTTTGCGGCGTGGCGTTGTAGATTTTGATGGCCTTCTTGATGATTGGCAGCTTTTTCTTCGGCAGGCCGAGGATCCGGGCCACTTCCTCCGGCGTGGGCGAGCGGCCCAGCTCCTCGGTGAGCCGCGCGGTGGCCCGCCGCCACTTCGACAGCAGCTCCACCATGTACGCCGGGATGCGGATCGTTTTGCCCGTGTTGATCAGCGCCCGTTTGATCGATTGCTTGATCCAGTAGCTGGCGTAGGTGCTGAAACGCGTGCCCATCGCCGGGTCGAAGCCTTCGACCGCGCGCAACAGGCCGAGGTTGCCTTCCTCGATGAGATCCTGCAGCCCGAGACCCTTTCCCGAATAGCCGCGGGCGATGTTCACCACCAGCCGCAGGTTGGCGCGGACCATCTGGTCGCGAGCGCGCGTATCGCCCTGGCCGATGCGCGTGGCCAGCTCGCGCTCTCCGCGGGCGTCGAGTAGCGGCGTTTCGTTGATCTCGCGGAGGTAGGTCTCCAGCGGAGTTTGCACGGCGCTGCCGGCCTTCCGCCTTTTGGAAGTCGAGGAACTGGCCATCGGTGTTGTTGCGAACGCGAGGGAGGGGGGAGGGCAGGGAGCGTGGAGCAGGGAGCGTGGAGCCAGAGGTATCTCTTACTCCAAGCTTTCCGCTCCTTGCTCCCTGCTTTCATCGACGCGGCCGCTAGCACGGCTGCATTGGAAGAGAGCTTCGTCACAGTGCGCGGGATGTGCGCCGCGTTCGGACGGTAACAAAGAAAAGGGTGGAGAATTATTGGTTGAGAGTTGAGTGTTGATGGTTGAGAGTCTCCGGTCGGAATGATTGTTCCACCTGGGACCCTCAACCCTAAACTCTCAACGCTCGACTATCCTTCGGCCTGGTCCGCATCTGCGGATTCTACCGACGTGGCCTCTTGTTTTTGTGATGCCGGTTTGAAGAGCGGTCCGGAAGTGGAGCCTACGCCGCCTTTGAGCTCCGGCGGAGTGCCCGCCGGCGATCCATTCGGCGAAGCCTCGTCGCCGCCTGATTCCTCTTCGCCCCACTCGACGCGTTTGCGCGAGAGGCCGATCTTCCGCTCGTCGGCGTCGACGCGGAGGATTTTCACTTCGATTTCCTCGCCGACTTTGACGACATCCTCCGGGTTCTCCACTTTTTGCTCGGCCAGCTCGGAGATGTGGAGCAATCCTTCCAACCCGTCCTCTAGACCGACGAACACGCCGAAGTTCGTGATCTTCGTGACCTTGCCCTTCACGAGCTGGCCGGGCTGGTAGCGGTTGGGGATATCGGTCGCCCAAGGATCATCATCCATCTGCTTGAGGCCGAGCGCGATTCGCCGCCGCTCTTGATCCACGGACACGACTTTGCACTCGACTTCCTGACCCTTCTCGACCACCTCGCTGGGATGGCCGATTTTGCGGGTCCAGGACATATCGCTCACGTGCAGCAGGCCGTCGATTCCTTCTTCGATTTCGATGAACGCGCCGTAATTGGTGAGGTTGCGCACGCGGCCTTTCACCAGCGCTCCCGGCGGGTAGCGGTCGGCGACCTTATCCCACGGGTTGGACTGCGTCTGCTTCATGCCCAGAGAAATCTCCTGCTTCTCCTGGTTGATGTCGAGCACCATGACTTCGACTTCCTGGTCGATGTGCACCAGCTCGCTGGGATGGCTGATGCGTTTAGTCCACGACATCTCGCTGATGTGCACGAGGCCCTCGATGCCATCCTCCAGTTTCACGAAGGCGCCGTAGCTCATCACGTTGACGACCGTGCCCTTCACGACCGAGCCGACAGGGTATTTCGAGGCAACCTGGTCCCAGGGGCTGGCGCTCTTTTGCTTGAGGCCCAGGGCGATCTTTTCCTTTTCGTAATCGATGTGCAGGACCATCACCTCAACCTGGTCGTCGATTGAGACCATTTCGGACGGATGATTGATGCGGCCCCAGCTCATATCGGTGATGTGGAGCAAACCGTCGATGCCGCCCAAATCGACGAACGCGCCGAAGTCGGCGATGTTCTTCACGACGCCCTTGCGCAGCTGGCCCACCTGCAGCTGCTTGAGCAGCTCGGACTTCTTTTGCGCCCGCTCTTGCTCGATGAGGCTGCGACGGCTGACGACGATATTGCGACGGGCTTCATCGATCTTCAATACGAGGCACTTGATTTCTTTGCCGATGTATTCGCCGATGTCGTGCGGCCGGCGAATGTCGACCTGGCTGGCCGGGAGGAACACGTTGACGCCGATGTCCACCAAGAGGCCGCCCTTGATCTTGCGCGTGACCTGGCCGCTGACGACGTCGCCCTCGTGGACGGTCTCCATGACCTTGAGCCACTTTTCGATCTTCTCGGCCTTGCGCTTGGAGAGGACGATCATGCCGCGATCATCTTGCCGGCCGGCAACGTCCTCAGTGTCTTCAACGAGCACGCGAATTCGCTCGCCGATTTCGGGAATTGGGTCGCCTTCCTCCCATTCATTGCGAGGAATGATACCTTCACTTTTGTAGCCGACGTCTACGAGGATGAAATCATCGTCGATGCGCAGCACCTTGCCTTCAACGATTTGATTGGGTCCGACGTCTTCGCCGCCGAGCCAGCCCATGTCCTCGGGCAGCATTTCACCAACGGCTACGTTCCAGTCTTCGTCCGATACGTCGAACTCACGAATTAAATTGCGATTCACCATGAGAAAGGGGGCAGAGGTCGGGGGCCGGAGGTCAGAAACGGTCGCGCTGACCTTCATCCCGGAGCGATAAGGGTTGCTTTGGGCGGTTCGGGCGGCGTACGCAGCCGGCCGCTTGCGCCTTGGGGAAACCTAAGATGCTATCAGAACTGAGCTTGCGCGGCAATCGCCGATTTTCGCCACCCCCAAAAAACGTGCGGGAAAATCGCCCGGACCGAGCGAATTTGACTAACTCGCGACTATGGCTTGTCCTCGTCGCGCGGGGAACGGTTACCCTGTTTCGATCTCGTCGTTCGTTTAAGTTCCTCAAATCTGGCGGATAGCGAGCCCACGAACGAGCTCGTGCTACTTCTAACTCGCGCAGCGTGCAGGGCTGCACTAGGCGATCAGGAGTTAATACCAGGCATCGTGTATCTAAGACAAACTGTTGGGCTAACCAGAAGTGTGTTCCTAAACCGGCCAACTCTTGGACAGGCGATGGTGGCCCTCCCGGGGTCGGGGACGGCCCGGCACGCTGCCGCTCGACGCATGTGGCAAGCGATACGCGCAGGTCGCAACGCGGCCCCTCGACAATCACTCCGAATGTTGTAACGTACTCAGAATTGACGGCCCGTTTTTTTTAGACAAGTAGGGAGGTGCGCATGCCCGAGTACGCGACCAAGGATGAGGTAAAGGCGGTCGACGATCGATTGACCGGTATCGTGGAGAAGCTGAACGAGATCCACCAGAACGCCAAGGATTACGTCGACGAGGCAAATCAGGAGCAGGATAAGGCGATGCGCGACCTCGAGAAGAAGCTTGTTGACCTGTTCGACAAAAAACTTCAGGACCACGACAAGTCGGTCCGGAAGTTTATCTCCGAGGAAGCAGCGAAAGTGGCGAAGTCGTTCAAGAGGAAGTAGTCCTTTTTA
>DASXWB010000026.1:0-1525 GCA_036503915.1 Lacipirellulaceae bacterium
GACGCTGATTGCCCCAACCACCGCTCCCGCCAATGTTCCGCGCCCGCCAACCGCCACCCAAATGACCATTTCCAAGGAGGGAAGGACCCCGATTTGAGCCGGCGTGATAATCCCGACTTGCGGGACATACAGCATTCCGGCGAGGCCGGCTAAAGCAGCGGCGACAACAAACACGAATAACTTATAGTTTGCCGGCGTGTAGCCCGAGAATACGACGCGCGGCTCGCTGTCTCGCACAGCGATCAACACCCGCCCTGCCCGGGAACGGGTAATCCACAAGCACAGCAGATAGGCGCCACCGAGACAGAGCACGGTCAGCACATACAAGGCCCGCTGCGTGCCGGGTTCGGACAGTCGGAAGCCGAGCAGTTGCTTGAAATCAGTCAAGCCGTTCGTGCCGCCGAGATTGGTCTCATTACGATTGAAGACGAGCCAGGCGACAAGTGCCAGCGCCTGGGTAATAATGGCAAAGTACACGCCCTTAATGCGGCTCCGGAACGCCAAGAATCCGAAGACCAGCGCAAAAGCGGTCGGCACCAGGATTGCCCCCAAAACCGCCAGCGGAAAACTGTAGAACGGCTTCCAAAAAAGCGGCAATGTTTTGACCTGGTTCCAGACCATGAAATCCGGTAGCTCGCTGCCGTAGACACTTTCCTTGCCGATCGTAAGCATGAGGTGCATACCCATACAGTAGGCCCCAAGCCCGAAAAACACGCCCTGTCCGAGACTCAGGACACCGGTATAGCCCCATATCAAGTCAAGTCCGAGCGCGAGGATGGCAAAGGCAAGGAATTTTCCGAACCGATTGAGTGCAAAATCCGAGAGGTGAAACCAGGAATCTTCGGCAGGCATCACATTCAATAACGGCATGAGAACGAGCAAAACGAATCCGGCGATCCAGAAGGCGAGGCCGACATCTGCACGTGACGCTGAATGGAGGTGGTCCCGGCTAGGCATGTCCAAAGAGCGAATCATCCGTTATACGTCGGCGTGACGTCCCTTGATGGCGAAAAGTCCCGATGGCCGCCACTGCAGGAAGAGAATGACCAGCATGAGAATGCACACCTTGCCATACACCGCTCCGAGGCTCGGTTCGAGCAGTTTGTTCAGACCCCCGATGCCCAATGACGCGACAATGGTGCCCGCCAGTTTGCCGACTCCGCCGGTTACGACGACCATAAAGGAATCGACAATATAGTTTTGCCCCAATCCTGGCTCGACATTTCCAATAAGCGTCAACGCCCACCCGGCGACGCCCGCTAGACCCGACCCGAACGCGAAGGTATAGGCATCGACCTTTCTGGTCGGAATGCCCAGGCAGGCACTCATGTTTCGGTTTTGCATCACTGCGCGAACGCGCAGGCCGATACCGGACCGAAACAACATGGCATAGATCGCCAAGACACAGACGAACGAAAGCGCGATAATAAACAGCCGGTTGTTTGGCAGATACACCCCAACCATCACCTGCGCACCGCCGCTCAGCCAACTCGGTGCCACGACCGCTGTCAGGTCCCCGAAATAG
>DASXWB010000027.1:0-3250 GCA_036503915.1 Lacipirellulaceae bacterium
CATCGTCGCCGGATCGCCCGCATCAATCGCCGGGCTGCCGGCCAGTAAGGCGTGTGTCCACGTCGGCCCGCCGTTGTCGGCCAGCGGACCGAGCTTCAAGGTCTCGGGCGTGTGCCCTGTCTGATCACCCGGCTGATTAAATAGGCTCGCGCCGTTGCCCGTGCCGACCAGGTTATATCCTGCCGATTGGAAGACTGTCACATCGCTCTCCACATCGCTATTCGTGTTGCCTGCGATGATGCTGGAGCGGAACACTCGGCTTCCTATATTGCCACCCGAAGCATAAACACCGCCGGCAAAGCCGGCTGGTGCCATATTTGCCGTGATTGTGCTGAGGGCGATTTCCAGCGTGCGCCCATTGCCGGAGTGCAACCCGCCGCCATGACTCGCCGATGTATTGCCGGATACAGTTGATCCAATCATTGAAAGGTCTGTGAAGGATGAGTCGATACCACCTCCTATGAAGAGCGACGAGTTGCCCGAGATCAGTGAGTCGCGAATCGCCACTGTGGCGTTATAAAAGAACAATCCGCCTCCTCCGCGATGGCTTGAGGCTTGGGTTACGTTCGCGGTGATGCTGGTGCGAGAGATTTCCACAGTGACGCCGTCGGCCGCCGATACTCCGCCGCCAACCCAAAACGCCACATTCATTTCGATCCGACTATCTTCGATAACCAACCGGCGGCCGCGTTTGCGAATGCCGCCACCTTCCAAGCCGCTTGAGTTGCTGGCGATAACGCTTCGAATGACGGTCAGGTCGCCGCCGTACCCAGAATAGATCCCTCCGCCGCCTTGTGTGGTGAAGCCAGCGCTCGCATTGCCGGAGATGACACTGTCGACCAGCGTGAGATGCTCGTTCGACCAGATCGCGCCGCCGTTGCCGTCTCTATCGCCGCCGCTCAGTGTGAGGCCGCTGATCGAAACGTTCGACACGTTGCTGGCATTCCCGTCGTCGAGGTTGAAAATGCGGCTGCCGTCGCCGTTTTTCATCGTCGGCGTCGGATCGTACGCGCTGATCGTCAGCACATTCGCGCCCGGGCCATTGATCGCCAGCGATTCGCCAATCACCAACTGGCCGCGCGACAGCAGGATAGTTGTCGGCCCACCTCCGGTAAGCCCGGCCGCAAAAGAAATCGTATCGGCGCCGACGCTGCCATTGGCAAGATCGATTGCCTCTCGAAGCGATCGATCGCCTTCCGAATAATCGTGATTGATCTCATCGGCCAGCGTATCGACGACCAGGTCTAAGCCGGGCAGCGTCTGTCGCTCGTAAGCGCCGATGTCGATCCGCCCAGCGCCCGTGCCGTCGCCGTCAGCCACGCGGACAAACACTGCGCCACGCTGGTCTTGTGACGACACTGTACCTATTCCTGCCGCGGCTGCCGGATCGCCAGCGTCGATGGCGGGGCTGCCAGACAACAGCGCATGTGTAAGCGTTGGACCAGCGTTCTCGGCCAGCGGCGCGAGCAATGCTTCGATCGGCGACGCGCCTGTGCCGATCTGGTTGCCGCCGTTATCCGTGATCGTCGCGCCCGTGTTGTCGCCGATTAGGCTGTACCGAACTGAGGTAGCACTGCCCGCCAAATCGCCGCGGGCGGAAGGCAGCCCGAACAACAGGTTGCCAGCCACGATCGTGTGGTCCAGATGCGTCGTTGCGTAGTTGCTCTGAATCCCGCTCCCACTGCCGATAACACTGGCTATGTTCAGCGTAATCGTGCAGTGACTCACGATGAGGCTACCTGCGCCGTCGTTAAAAATGCCGCCGCCGCTGCGGGCCGCCCGGTTGCCGCTTACCGTGCTGTTGATGATCGTCGTCGTATCTCCGGCGACGGTACGTACAGCGATTCCGCCGCCGTTGGCGACGGCAACCGTCGCCGAATTAGCACTGATCGTGCTGTTGCGAATCGTCGTGCTGGGGCTGGCCGTATAGATGCCGCCGCCGTGCCGGGCTGTGTTTCCGCTGATTGTCGAGGCGCTGATTGTTAAGCTGCCAAGTTGACTAAAGACGCCGCCTCCCCTGCCGCCAGTACCGCTGACGTGATTGTTGCTGATCGCGCAGGCGGTGAGCGTCAAGTTCTCATTGTTAAAGATTGCACCTCCATCGGGGCCATCACTGAGTGCGGGATCGCCAGCCGTGAGCGTCAGTCCGCTGATGGAGACGTTCGCGAAAGTCGTGGCGCTGCCATCATCGACCGCGAAGATCCTGGCGCCGTCGCCCGACGAAGTCGCACCAGCAAATGCCCGAATCGTAAGCACGCCTGCGCCGGGCCCATTGATCGTCACGTTATTGCTGATTGCAATTTGACCGACGTGGCCGACGTTCGTGAGCTGGATCGTGCCGGAGAGCGAGCCGAAGTCGATCGTGTCAACCGCTCTATCCGCATTGGCTGCGAGAATTGCTTCGCGTAGCGAGATGCCGTCGCCGCCATGAGAGCCAATGAGCGCTTCGATGGACGCGACATTGCCATTGACGACGTCAGTGAGGTTGCTGACGGTAACACTGGCCAGCAGACGCCGGTCCTCCAACGGCTCAACTTGCAATCGACGATGCAACGAAAACAAGGTCGCCGATCGCCGTCCCTGCGCCGGGACGCGCCGGCTCGTGCGCATCGTCGACAAAATCCAATCGCGTCGCCATAGTCGAAACATGGGCGGTCACTCGCGCGTTGCCCCATCGCAGAAGTGGCGCCAGTATACCTGCCTAAATCTGCGCGAGCAACAAAAATCACGATGCGCAGATGACATGATCAACCGTCATCGATGCCGTTCATAATGTGCGGCTCACATTTGCGCGGCGAGTAGCCTGTCTGTCAGCTTTCAGCTCTCAGCTGGATGGAATGCATGGCGCGGGGCGAGCGACTTCACTGCTTCGGCTCAGGCGGTGCCGTGGCCCGGCGCGTGCGGGTTTACTTTTGGCGGCGATTTAAGTTGGTCGAGAACATTTCGCACGCCTGAAACTCCGCGGCTGAGACGGCGCGGAATGCTATGCTACAGCGGGAGGCGGATTATCTGGCTGGTCCAATCTTGCGGATCGGTGGCTTTCGCGATGATTTCCAAATCGCGGACGCATTGGCCAATCGATACTTGCAGCTGATGTGCGAAGATCAAGCCGCAGAATAGTTTGCCTTGACGTTGCCAGTCTTGGGCCAAGGCCTGAAAACGGATGTCGTGCGTGACGATCGGCCGGACTAACTTGCTGGCGCGCTCAAGCAGCAACTCGTCTCTGAGTTGATCGGCACTATCCTCTTGC
>DASXWB010000028.1:0-16279 GCA_036503915.1 Lacipirellulaceae bacterium
TCGCGATCTCGTCAACGTCCTGCGCCCCCTCCTGTCCAAGCACGGTCGCTTGATTATACTTCGCCGGAATTGTTTCTTTTCCGTCAACGACCTTTGAAATCTTCACCTTGTAGATGCCATGCTGCATGCCGGCTGGCCACGTCGAGTCCGGGCGGTCTTTCTCGGCGATCGTCGCACCCCCGACGCCGGCAGAAGTCGTCGTGCAGCTGGCAGGCTTGACGTCATCACCGAGGAACGCTTCCGGCTCAAACGTCACGAGCGCGTCCGCAAGCGGGCTGCCGTTGAGTGTCACTCGAAAACCGAAAGACATCAGGCCGATTCCGGCCTCTTGCCATTGCGCGATGCGCGCCGCCACCTCATCCGCATCGACTGCTTTATCTTGATTGGAGTCGAGGCGCGGCAGAGCCGCCTTCAACCCGGGCGCATTTTCCAGCTCCGCGCCGGAGACGACGCCGTCGCCGTTGGTGTCGTATTGCGCCATCGCCTCGCGGCCGGCGGCGGCGGCGCCAATGCTGGGCGGCCGCACCGGCGACGGCCCGCCGGCGCACGAGCTCAGTACGACGGCGCCGAACGAGATGAAGGCCGCTGCGGCGATTCGCCGGCACCCATTCGAGTGGTGACGCGTATCCATCGATGGCATAACCGCTCCTTGAAAAAGCCAAGTTGAAAACCTTCCGCCGCGTAGCCGCCGCTCAAAACGGGCTGTTAAACCGCTTGCAGAAACGCGATTGCCAATTCATCCTTTTGCGCATACCCGCGAAACGCCTGCGCACAATTAGCACGCTGAATTTCCAAGCGTAAGTATAATCCGTGTAGACGGCAACTCGAGCGCCGGTAGTACAAGGCCGGTCAGCCGCGCCTTCTATTGAGGTCTTGTCCGGCGACGTGCTTCGACTGTGCAAATCGACACAGGTGCAAAAAATCAGCCGTTAGGTCAGCGTCGTAAGCGGATTCAAACAAATCAGAAAGTTTTATTAAGCAGGATTTCAACTTATGAAGCGGATCTTTTGGGTTGCTGCCATATTCGCTGCGACGTCGCCCGCAGTGTACGGCCAGACAGTCATCGTGGATGAAAATTTTGATTCGTATGCCAGCGAAGCCGAACTTCATGAGATATGGGCCGGCTTTTGGAATTCAGGCTCCTTCACTCCCTCCGGCACGGCAGAGCAGGTCGAGGATCGATTCCAGTTGATTGCTGTTTCTGGCGGCGACAATGCCGACTTCAACGGCAACAACCTTGTTGACGCCGCCGATTACGTTCTCTGGCGCAAGAATAACGGACTCATGGGCGGCGCCACGCAAGCACAAGGCGACGCCAACGGCGATGGCAATGTGGATGCAGCCGATTACAGCGCGTGGGTTGCCGGGTTCGGCTCAACTCCCACGCCGGGCGGAGGCGGGCAGGCTGTCCAACACCTGGCAAACTTTGTAAACCAGGATCCCAGTGCCGGCCCCGTGCGGGTTACCGACGGCAACCTCGTGTATCAACCTCTGCTTGATCCCAACTTCGTCGAGCCCGGCTATCCCGGCGGCGATGGTTCGATCTTCCCCAGTCAAGGAGAGGAGCCAATCGTGCTGCGCGGCGATATCTTCACGCCCAGCTCCGCCACACAGCGCAACACGATCGGATTGCGTTATTTTGACGGCGCCAGCCTGAACGCAAACCTGATTGAAATGGGACTGTACAACGACGGCAACGCCACGCCGCTCGGCAATCCACCAGGAACTACGGGAGCGGCCAATCACGGTAGCGACGGCAACGTCACGGGAAATCGCGCGTTTGCGCTATTCGGCATCCGGGCCCAATTGTTCCAACTTCAATCCGACGCGAATCCCAATTGGCAATACTTTGCGATGGATCCCCTGTGGGATACCAACGGCAATGGCCTGGTTACGGCGAGTGAGGCCTTTTCCGCGCTCGGTATTACCGAGGGATGGCATACTCTCGAAGCCACGATTACACCGGAGGAAGATGGTGCCGATGGCGATGTGACAATGACGTTCACCCTGGACTTGCTGCGCGATGGAATGAACAACGCCCAGAATATGCCGGGCGTCGATGGGACCATTACGGTGACCAACCTTCGCGTCACGCAGGCTGGCTTCAACAGCCTGCGAATCGGTGGACCGTCTGGCTTGTACACGCCGCTCGAAGCGATGTTCGACAACATTTTCCTGTCCGGTCCCCAGGTCCCGCCCTTGGGTTCTGGCGTCGGAGCGGCAGTCCCCGAGCCTTCGGCCGTCGGCCTATGTGCCCTTGCCGCGCTCGGTGTGTTTGGAATGCGGCGGCGCGATTAGTCAACGAACCAAAAGTCGATTCGCCCGGCCGGATTAATCGGAAATCAGCGGGCAAAGTGTCGAAGTTGGGACGAAACGCCTGCGCAGGTGAGACACACAAGTGCGCAGATTGCGCATTGCAGGGGTGTCGTTCGGCCGTAAGATAGTACTAGCGTCGTTTCTCGCGCTGCCGCATTTTTCGCCCGGCGGCAGCAACCGTTCTCCAATGCGGGGTTGTCGCCATGAAACTCTCGCCCCTTCTCGCTCGCCGCAGCCGGCGCGGATTCACGTTGGTCGAGTTGCTGGTTGTTATCGCGATTATCGGCATCCTCGTGGCTCTATTGTTGCCGGCCGTCCAGGCAGCGCGCGAAGCAGCTCGCCGCGCTCAATGCCAGAGCAATTTAAAGAACGTTGCATTGGCGGTTCTTAATTACGAATCGCAGCAGAAGATACTGCCCATGGGGACGCAATTTGCCTCGCTGCCGATACCCACGATCCAATCAAACCTCAACTTTGGTGAAAGCTGGGCAGTTTCGATCCTGCCGTTCATCGAAAATCAGGCGCTGTACGATTCATTCGTGTTCGAGCATCCCACGACGGGCGCATTTGTACCAATGAAGGATGCGCTCAATCGTGATGAGCGCGGCACGGAACTTCCGGTAATGCTTTGCCCATCGGATAGCAACAACCGGGTGAAGTTTGGTGGCGGCGCGGCAGGCGACAACTGGGCTCGCGGCAATTATGCCGCCAACGTAGGCAATGGTTTCATGTATTCAACGTCGGCCGATCGAATCACCGGCCCTAACAGCCCCGCCTGGAATGGTCGCGATGACAAACCGCCGCACGATCTGATTTTCAAGAATTATTTCGAAACACGCGGCGTGATGGGCCCGAATGTCGCCTCAACGCTCGCGCAGATCACCGACGGCACCAGCAAAACGATTATGCTGGCTGAAGTGCGCGCGGGATTGTATCAGGGAGATTCGCGCGGCACTTGGGCGTTTGGCCATGCGGGTGGAAATCTCGTCGTGAAATATGGATCCAATGGCGATGCGAATGGCCCTAACTTTTGCGGCACTTTATCTGACGATGTTTTCGGCGTCGGTTTCGTTTGCGACCCCAACGCGGAAATGCTCGCACAGTGCATGACATGCTACGGCCCCGGATCGGCCGACCAGGCTACCAGTCGCAGCGCCCATGTGGGCGGCGTCTTCATCGCCCTGTGCGATGGGAGTGTCCAATTTATTAGTGATGATATCGAAACAAGCGGCTCCTACGGCTCGTGCTGCAAGCCGTGGGATCATTTGATCGGCAGTATTGATTCCAACCATCCCGGAGCGGCCGCGCGACCCGGTCGTCCTTGACGCCATTCCGCTCGTTGCCACAGTAGCTGAACCAAATCGCGCGACAATCGTTGTTGTTATTCCGCCAACCGGCTCGGAGCGACGGCTATAAGCAGCTTACGTTGGAGTTTCTCGAATGGCGCTAACGTGGCGAATGACATGGTCGTTGTTGCTGTTGGCAGTAGGCCTGGGAAGCCAATCAGGCTGCGGCGGGCGGACAACGTATGACGTGACCGGTCGAGCGACGTACGAAGATGGTTCACCTATCGTTGGCGGTGTGCGGGTCATCCGGCTGGAGCCTGCCGGTGACACGACAGCCACAATCCGCAAGGCTGCGTCTGGATACCTGGGTCAGGACGGATCGTTCGAGATGTTCACGCGGAAGCCCGGCGACGGCGTGATTCCAGGCAAGTACTTCGTCACGTTTACCGTGTTGGACAAGCCCATGGGCGGCAAATCGCTAATTCCCTCAAAGTACAACACCGCAGCCACGTCGCCATTCGAGCTGGTCGTCGACGAAGATAAGGAAGGGCTCGAGTATAAGCTCGAGAAATTGTGAGTTCGTATGAAAGCTATTAGCTATTAGCTGCCAGCGGTTCGCTATCGGAGTAAGTCATGACTAAGCTTCAATTCAGCAAGTCGCATTCGCTCGAGCGTGCATTTACGCTTGTTGAGTTGTTGGTGGTGATCGCGATCATCGGCATCCTGGTCGCCCTGCTCTTGCCCGCAGTGCAAGCCGCGCGGGCGGCGGCACAGCGCACGCAGTGCCAAAACAACCTCAAAAACATCGCACTGGCGGTGCTCAATTACGAGTCCTCGAAAGGCGAGCTGCCTCCCGGATCAGTGAACGCTCGGGGGGACCAGCAAAGCGGCCTGGGCTGGCCAGTGCAGATACTGCCGTACGTGGAGGAAAGCACGGTCAGCGAAGAAGCGCTTGATATCTACAAAGCGAGCGGCGACGCATATGGCGGCAGTTTGGATGCGTTGAACTCACTTCTATTGCCGATGTACCTGTGCCCGAGCGACCCGGACCTCCGCACGCAGGAGGAAAAATTCGGTAACACGCCTCTGGCGAAGGCCAGAAAGGGGATGAGCTACGCCGGCGTCGCCGGATCGTACTACGCCCGCTGGGCCATGTGTCCCAACAAGAAGACACCCGGTCACTACTGCGTCTCCCAAAACGTCGACAGCCTTTTTGGCCCAAACAATTACGACGGGCTGTTGATCCAAGATTGGCCGGTTTCGCTCAAGCAGGTCACCGACGGCACGAGCCATACGCTGCTCATCGGAGAGCGAACGTACCAGATTCGGGCTTGGATGATCGGCGCCTACTGGAAACCGCCGAACGATCCGCCGCAGCCGACCGTGCAGCGCGGCCAGAAGGTTCCTCCACCGGATGGACCGCAGCCGGTGACGGCCTTCTTTGCCTGCAAAAACCTCAGCGACAAATGGCCGATCAACCACGATCCGATGGTCAACGCATACAAGGACCATAGCAACGACTTGGGCGACCGGCCGACAATCACCCCGGGCAACCCAAAACAAATTAGCGTAAACAATCTTCCATTCGGAAGCCGACACCAGGGGGGCGCGAATTTCTGCTTCGGCGACGGCAGCGTCAAGATGCTGCCGGACGAAATCGACATCAGGGTGTTCCTCGCCCTCGGCTCGCGCAACGGCGAGGAAACCGTCTCCGATTTCTGAACAGGCGGGATTGAACAGGAGGTAACAGAGGATGCAGAGAGATTCACGAGGCTTTTCACATGAACTCAGCTTCCTCGGCTTCCTCCTGTTCAAAATGCTTCGTGTCAAACCATGATGTTTGGCGACCGATCCTCCTGCTGATGCTCGTTGTGCTCGCCGGCTCGGCCGGTTGCGGTGAATCCTCGAATGAGGTCTCCGTTGGCGGCCGCGTCACTTATCGCGGCGAACCACTCCCGCGTGGCTCAGTGACGTTCTTCCCAACAACCGGCCGGCCTGTGAACGCGCCGCTGGGCGAGGACGGCCAGTACAGCACGCAGTTGACGCCCGGCCAGTACGCAGTCACGGTGGGCTATTCCGAGCCGCTGCCAGAGGGCTTTAAGGAAGGCGATCCAACGCCCCGGCCTAAATTCGTCCTCCCGCCCGAGTACACCACTCGCGCTCGCAGCAGGCTCACGGCCACGGTGAGCGAAGATTCTGACGAGGCCATCAACTTCGAGCTGAAATGATTTCAGCGGCGATGGCCCGCGAGGCCGGCAGTCTGACAGTGCCATTTTGCAAAAAAACGAGAGAAAAATGCGCAGATTTTGCTTGTAGGTTTCGCATGCGGGGTTACGCTGGAGATAGCGATTTTGACCGATCGCGTCGTATTGCGACTGCACCAGGTTTCGCTCGCTATTGGAGACAAGCTAATGAAGTTCAAGACAACCCTCGCCGCGGTACTCGCGGTGGCAGTATTCGTTTCGGCCGGTTATGCCGCGCCAGTTTACTTGCAGGACTACGAAGCCCCCGGCGGGCTTGACGAGCCATTCAATCGATCGCCGGACGCTTCCGGCAGCACGGAGGGAGTTCTCGACGACGATGCTCCCAACGACCCAGGCACCAGTGCGATCGCGCTGGAGACGGCCGACGGCACGCTGGGCACTGCTCAATCGGCCCTGATCACGATCGTCGACGAAGCCCCGCCAGCGGCTGACTCGGCGGGCGCCAATGGCACTGCGTACCATATCCGGCTGATTCCCAATGCCACCGCAGGCGTATCGGCCACAAACCCCGCGTTCGCGACGGATGGTTTTGTCGGCTTCTACTTGAAGGCCGATCCGTCGGCGGCGGTCGCCTTGCTCGAAGTCGCCCCACTGCTTGAAGACAGCGGCGGCACGCTTGCCGCCAGTGGCGGCGTGTTGAAACCGGTGATTGCCGACGGATTATGGCACTTGTACGAGTGGGATATGGATGACCCGGCTGACTTCCCCAACACGTTCGAAAGCTTCTATGGCGGTACGCCGGCTGCCGAAACGCTCGAGGCGATGGCCAGCTTCGATTCGATCGCAATTCTTTCTCGCGGTGTCGACGGGCTGTCGTCGGCCACGCTCAAGATCGACCAGATCGGCTACGACAACGCGGGCCGCTTGCCGCAGCCACCAATCATTCCGGAACCGGCTTCGGCCGTGCTGGCCGGCGCACTGCTGGCGCTCGCAGTTGTATCGCGGCGGCGCTTCGGCTAGCAATTTGTCCCAAGCCACTTACGCACAAGCCGGCGCCTCAGGCGCCGGCTTTTTGCTTTTGGCGTCCTGCGTGAAATTCGCTCGGCGGCGCGTTTTAACCACGACCGCGCAGATGCCTCACGCTATTGCGCACAGGCGGCGCTCCCCTGGTGCATCGCGCTATTGCGCACCAGTCGCTCGCCGCAGCGCGCAGCGGCTTGAAATGCGCCAATAGTTCGCAACAATTCGCTAACGCGCGTTGGCGCGTTTGCAAACGATGCGTACTCTTGAGTTAGGGCATCAAATGCCCGGGCTCGTGGGCAGGCCATCGGGCCGGTCGGCGGCGGAACAATGCCGACCCATTGATTGGCTCGGAGACAGAGATGAGCAGCCGGAAAAGTACGTCCCGATTGGGTCGCCAAATTCAAATCCTGGCCGCCGCGGTAAGCGCGCTCTTTTTTTGCAGCAGGCCAGCCGCGGCTGAGCGCGTGCTCGGCCTCGATATTTCCGCCTGGCAGGGCAACCTCTCGCAGACGACTTGGAACAACTTCCATAACGTGGAAGACCGCGATTTCGTTTTTATCCGTTCCAGCCGCGGCGGCACCACCGGCTATTACAACCAGAGCGATCCCAACAATAACAACAATCAAAACACGCTGTCGCAACGCTACGACGACCCGTACTTCATCCAGAACATCACGCGCGCGACGGCCGCCGGGATGTTCGCCGGGCCGTATCACTTCTCCCGACCGGATGTTATTGCCAGCACGCAGAACTCGGGCGGTATCGCCAATAACGGCACGGACGAAGCCAATCACTTTATCCAAATGGCCGGCCCATGGATGCGGCCTGGCTACTTGCTGCCCGTGCATGACTTCGAGGCGGGAGACGGCATTCGCACGGACAATGAGATGGCGCAGTTTGCCATCGACTTTTCCAACCGCATCTACGAAGTGATGGGGATCCGCCCTGCAATCTACGTCAGCGGCAATTACGCCAACTACGTCCTTGGGGGCGCTTCGCAATCATTGCGGAACCAGGTGGTGACCGCATATCCCACGCTATGGAGCGCTCGCTGGCCAAACCAGGACAATCCAGATGCCATCGACGTGCAAAATGGCCACCCAGGGGATTCCATTAGTTGGGTCTACGGTCCCTGGGACGACTACGGCGTAACGCACCCCTGGGCGTTTTGGCAATATACGAGTCGAGGCCGGTTGCAGAGCTTCAACAACGGCGGCAGCAATCTCGATTTCGACGTGGCCCACGGCGGCATTGAGTTTGTCAAAGATAACCTCGTTCCCGCGATTTGGATGAACAACAACAGCGGGCAGTGGACGGCGCTGTCGAATTGGAACAGCGGGCAAACGCCGGTTGCCCCGGTGCAGGGACCGGGGCAAGTGCCTCGCGTAGGAAGCTTGACATTGCCCGCCACGCGGCTGCCCGGTTCGAACGACACGGTCATCCTCGATCGGCCCAACGCGAATATCACCGTCACGCTTGGCTCGGGCACGCATAACATCCGCAAGCTGTATGTCCGCGAGATGTTGAACCTCACTGGCGGGTCACTCACGGTGAACTATGCGCCCACTTCGGATTCGACGCCGATCGCCGCTCAATTTTCCGAACGCGTTTCGATTGGCGGCAACGCCTCGCTCAACGTGCATACGCTGCAGGTCGACGCGACGCGCGACTTCGTCATCGGCGACAGCACGCTCTCGTTCAACCGGATCAATCTCATGCCGCACGGCACGGCGCCGGCGGAGATTCATTTGTCCGGAAATGTGAGCTTCAATCCGTTGAACAACGCGGCCGCCGTCATCGCCAACGGCGCCGGCACTGGCAGTTCCGGGCGGATTCAACTTACGCCAGGGCAGAATCATGTATTAAATATTGGCGACGGATCGGCAGCCGAGGACCTTGCCATCAACGTCCCGATTCTCGGCGACGGGTTCACAAAGGCAGGCGCTGGCACACTGGCACTCTATGGCCTGAACAACTACGACGGCGATACGATCGTGCAGGCCGGCAGGCTGAGCGTCGCGAGTCCCAATGGTTTGAACCAGCAGTTCGACAACGAGTGGGACATCCATCTTTCGACGGGCGCGATTCTGGATTTGATGTTTAGCGGCACGCCGGACACCATCGGCTCGTTGTTCATCGACGGCGCCAGCCAGCCGGCCGGCATTTGGGGCGCCGAAGGATCGGGGGCTCCATTCACCAGCCCGCTGATCACCGGCACCGGCCGGCTCGAAGTCACGCGGTTCATCCCGCCGCCGTTGGCGGGCGATTTCAACGACGATGGCCGCGTGGATATGACGGACTACATCGTGTGGCGAAAGATGGATGGCACGCCGAGCGGTTACGACGACTGGCGCACAAACTTCGGTAGAACGTCGCCGGGGGCAGGCAGCGGGAGCAAGCTTGGCGAGAACGCCGCGGCGCCCGAGCCGTCGGCGGTTGTCATGCTAATTCTCGGAATCGCTATGGTGGTTGCTCGACGCCACCGGTAGGCGGTTTGCGTAGTGGCACGCGAGCCGCCGCCACGACGCCACAACATTTAGCCGCAGGGGCTTGCTTACGTTGCAACCCCTCTTTATCTCGCAATGGCGATCAGACCAAATCAATCGTACTCAGCGCCTCCATTGAGACCGACAGTCATTCTATCCGTGTTTGCGCTCTTATTAATGGCTGCGCTGAACTCTGCTGGAGCCGACGAGCCGCCACCGGTCGCCCGCGAATTTCGCGCCGCGTGGGTGGCCACGGTCAACAACATCGATTGGCCCTCCAAGCCAGGGTTGTCTGCCGAGCGGCAGAAGCGTGAGCTGGTGGCCATTCTGGACAAGGCCGTCGAGCTGAATCTTAACGCGGTGATCTTGCAGATACGCCCGGCCGCCGACGCGCTGTATCCATCGAAGCTGGAACCCTGGTCGCCCTATCTCTCGGGTCAAATGGGCCAGCCGCCTGAGCCGTTCTACGATCCGGTCGAATTCGCTGTCGAACAGGCGCACCGCCGCGGCTTGCAGCTCCATGTCTGGTTCAATCCCTATCGCGTGCGCGCCGCCGGTGCCCGCGGCCGCGTGTCGTCCGACCATGCCAGCCGGTCAAAAACCGCGATCGTGCGCACATACGGAGGCTACCTGTGGTTCGACCCGGGCGAGCCGGCCGCCGAGGAGCATTTCATCGCGGTGCTGAACGACGTCGTCAAGCGCTACGACATCGACGGCGTGCACATCGACGACTATTTCTATCCGTATCAAGTCAAGGACGATGCCGGAGCCATCGTGCCGTTTCCGGATGATGAGAGTTATCGGCGGGCAGTCGACGCCGGCGAAACGCTCGAGCGCGATGACTGGCGCCGGCAAAACGTTAATCGCCTCATCCAGCGAATGTACGACGAGGTGAAGCGAGCCAAACCCTGGGTTCTGGTAGGCATCAGCCCATTCGGCATTTGGCGCCCGGGGCACCCCGAAGGAATCACCGGTCTCGACCAGTATGATGCGCTCTACGCCGACGTGCGCAAATGGCACCACGAAGGCTGGCTCGACTACTTAACGCCGCAGCTCTACTGGCGAACCGACAGCAAAGAGCAAAACTATGCCAAACTGCTCCGATGGTGGCACGAGCAAAACCTCAAGCAGCGTCACCTTTGGCCGGGAAATTTCACGTCCAAAGTCCGCCGCGGTCCGGAGGTCGCCGAGTCACGCGATGCCTGGTCGGCCGAAGAGCTTTTGCGGCAGATTGAAGCGACGCGCAATCAGCCCGGCGCAAGCGGCAACGTTCACTTCAGCATGAAGGCTCTCATGCGCAACTACGACGGCATCGCGGATCAACTCAAGGCGGGCCCTTACGCCGAGCCGGCGCTCGTTCCCGAGTCGAGCTGGCTTGGCGATGAAACGCCGCAGGGGCCGGAAGTCGAAGCCAGTCGCGAGGGCAGTGACATCGCGATTAAAATGAAACTTCCGGATGGAAAAACGCCCTGGCAATGGGTCGTCCAGGTACAAGCCGGCGACGGCTGGAAATCCGCAATTGTGCCCGGACGCAAAAGCCGTCATGTTGTTCGCTTAGTCGACGGCGTGGACGCGAAACAGGTTGTCGTCTCGGCCGTTACGCGCTTAAGTCGCGAAGGCCCATCTATTCGCGTCGAGATCCAGGAACGCGACTAACGTGAAGTCAGCCGACGCCTCGTCCACAGCGGCATCTTCGAGCGGAAATCGCGGGCCCTGGTGGTGGGTGCCAAGCCTATACTTCGCGCAGGGCCTGCCGTTCGTGGTGGTCATGTCGGTGTCGGTCATTCTCTATAAGAGGCTGGGCATTTCAAACGCACAAATTGCCCTCTATACCAGCCTGCTCTATCTGCCGTGGGTCGTGAAGCCGCTGTGGAGTCCTGTCGTCGATGTGCTTCGCACGAAGCGATGGTGGATCCTCACGATGCAGTTGCTCGTTGGCGCAGGGCTGGCCGGCGTGGCACTCTCGCTTCCGGCACCCGATTTCTTCCGCTGGACGCTCGCCTTTTTTTGGATGCTGGCCTTCAGCTCGGCAACGCACGATATTGCCGCCGATGGCTTCTACATGCTCGCTCTGCCCGCTCACGATCAGGCCTGGTTCGTGGGAATTCGCAGCACGTTCTACCGAATTGCCGTGATTACCGGTCAGGGGCTCCTGGTGATGGTTGCCGGGGCCCTGGAAACACGAACAGGATTCCCCGACGTGGTCGTGTCGATTCGCGCGACGGAATCGCCCGCGGCAGCGCTTACATTCAACGCGAGCGCGTGGACGCCTCCGCGCAATGAGGATCTAGTCCGAATCGTGACACGGAGAGATGAGCTCCAAGTCGGGCTCAGGCCGCGCAGGGCTGATGAACTTAATGCGCTGGTCGAAGCAGCGCGGTCCTGGAACGTCGACCACGGCTTTTATGGAATGGAAGAGAAAGTTCGGCAAGCCAGCGGTAGCAAGCCGCGATGGATCGAATCTCTGGAGAAGATAATTATTCGATATTTCGGACCAGCTCAACCGACCAAGGCGCGCCAGGGAATCGCCGGTGACGCTGCCGTTGCACTATTCGCCTTGACCGGCCCAGTCCCGGCCGGTCAGACCGTTGAGGTCGTGTTCGAACACGACTCTGGGGACGAGAGCTTCAAAGTGATCGAAGGCAGTCGGTTCTCAATCACCGAGAAAAACTGGGCTGTTCCCTTTGCGGCAGTCGTTGAGCTCGATCACCGCGTCGACAAGGCAGCCTCTGCGACTTTTCGTGTACGCTCCGGAAACTTTTTCGTTGCCTGGGCGAGTACGTTTTATCTTGCGGCCGGCATCTTTGTCGCCGTTTGTGCTTACCACGCTTATGCCTTGCCGCGGCCGGCCGGCGACCGCAACGAATCGGTCGGCAGCAGACGCTGGATGACAGATTTTGCCACTAGTTTCCTGTCTTTCTTCCAGAAAAGGCATATCCTGGCGACGGTCGCCTTCCTGTTGCTCTACCGCTTTGCCGAGTCGCAACTTGTGAAGCTGGCCCCGCCATTCCTGCTCGAGATGCGCGAGGCTGGCGGCCTTGCTTTTTCGACCGGCGAGATCGGTTTCGTGTACGGAACCGTGGGAATACTCTCACTATTGCTCGGCGGAATTCTCGGCGGTTGGGCGGCCGCACGAAACGGATTGCGATGCTGGCTGCCGTGGATGGCACTCGCGATAAATCTTCCCAACTTGACCTATGTGTTCCTTTCCAATGTGCAGCCAGAGTCGTTTCTAGTTGTCAATCTGGCCGTCGCCGTTGAACAATTTGGATACGGGTTTGGATTCGCCGGCTACATGCTGTATATGCTGTATGCCGCTCGTGGCGAACATGAGACTGCGCACTACGCCATCTGTACCGGGCTCATGGCCCTCGGAATGATGTTGCCGGGGATGTTCAGCGGCTGGCTGCAACAGCTCATTGGCTACCAGCATTTTTTCATCTGGGTCATGTTGGCAACGATTCCCAGCTTGCTCGTGACCGCACTGGTTTACTTTCAAATTGATCCAGGATTCGGACGGCGGCAGGCAGCAGCATGAGGCAGGGACGAAGTCAATTACCGGCACGGCCGCCTAGTGCATTGCGCGATAAGCTGGCGCAGCTCCTCTTCGTCCGTATCGGCTCGAACATGAAGCCGGTGCGCACCGTGGAACAGGACGAGGCGCGCATTGCCAGGCTGCTTGAGGAACGCCCGATCGGCGGCTTGCTGCTGTTTAACGGCGGGCCCAACACACCGGAATCGCTGGAACGGCTACAGGAAGTTTCAAAAATCCCGCTGCTCGTCGCATCCGACATCGAGCGCGGCGTCGGCCAGCAGGTGAAGGGCTGCACGCTCTTTCCACACGCCATGGCGTTTGAAAAGCTGTCTCGCGATGCAGCCGTGGCCGTCGCCGAATTTGCTGAAGCCAGCGCGCGAGAGGCGCGAGAAGTTGGCATCCATATTTCGTTCAGCCCGGTGGCCGACGTAAATACCAATCCTCAAAATCCAATCATCGCCACTCGGGCCTTCAGTGAGAATGCGTACCGGGCGGCCGACCTGGTCGCCGCGTATGTCAACGCCGCGGAAGCGGCTGGCTTGCGCACCACGGCAAAGCACTTTCCGGGTCACGGAGATACCCAGCACGATTCGCACGACTCGTTGCCCAGCGTGCCGCGCTCGCTCGACCAACTCGAAGAGTGCGAGTTGGTCCCCTTCCGATCGGCAATCGACGCGGGCTGCTCGCTCGTCATGACCGCCCACGTGGCCTTTCCGGAAATTGACGCGAGCGGCGTGCCGGCCACGCTGTCGCCCAAAATCTTGAACGGGTTGCTGCGCGAGAAACTCGGTTTCCGCGGCGTAGTCTGTTCCGACAGCCTCTTGATGGCGGGCGTGCGCGACCAATTCGCTACCGAAGAGGAAATGGCGCTTTCTGTGCTAAACGCCGGCGTGGATCTGCTGCTCGACGTAAACGACCCCAGCAGGATCGTGGACTTTCTTTCCGAGAGCGTCGATCGCGGAAATCTGACTCAGCAGCAAGTCGACGACGCATTCGCGCGGGTGTGGCGACTTAAACAGAAGGCGCTGTTTGCTCTCGACAATGCGACACAACGCCAAAGCGCCTCATCATCCCTTAACCCCACGGCACTTGCCCAACATGTTGCCCGCGGGGCTGTCGAAGTCATGGGCACCAGCGGCCGAAGCGATGCATTGCCGTTTGATCCGGACCTGCCGCTTGTGGCCGTATTGCTCAAGCCATTCCAAACGCCAATTGAACCGCTCGAGCAGCCGCTGGCCGCCGCGCTTCGGCAACAGTTTCGCGAAGTGAAATACCTGCAGCTTGGCTCGCAGGCCGACGGGGCCGACTACCAGGCAGCCGCCTACGTGGCCCGCGACGCCCAGCAGTTGCTCGTGGCGATTATCGTGCGACCTGCCGCCTGGTACGCCTTCGGCCTGCTGCCGGAACAAAAGGCATTTGTCGAGTGGATTACGCAGGAGCGGGCGGTGGTGCTGGCATCGCTCGGAGTGCCGTACGCGTTACGGGATGTCCACGACGCGACCGTGCGAATTTGCACGTACAGCGACGTTCCGGTCTCACAACAGGCGCTTGCGGACTTCTTGCTCTCGCCACGGCAATAACGCTCGCTTCGGCAATTAGAGCTGACCTTGCTGAAAAGTCAGGCTGGAAAGCCTGACCTACGTGCGCGATTGATTGAAACCGCTGCGCGTCGCCCATTAGAATACAGCGGCCAAGCAATTTACGATCAAGGAAAAGGAGTTTCTCCAATCCAATGTCCCAGCGTCGAATCGTAATTCTCACTGACGGGCACACAAATCCCGTGACGGCCAAGACCGCTTCCTGCGTCGTGCGTTACAAGACCAATGAAGTCGTGGCCCTGCTCGATACAACGCAGCCGGGCCGTACTTCGCAGGAGCTGCTCGGCGTGGGCGGCAGTATTCCTGTCGTGGCTCGCCTGGCCGACGCACCGGACGCCAACACGCTCATGATCGGCATCGCCCCGAGCGGCGGCAAGCTGCCGGCCGCATGGCGGCGAATCCTTCTGGAGGCCGTCGAGCGCGGCATGAACATCGTCTCGGGGCTGCACGACTTTATCAGTAGCGATGCGGAAATCGCGGCTGCCGCCGCCCGCCGGGGCGTCGAGATTTATGACGTTCGCAAGAACAACGAGCGCGACGTGGCCAACCGCCGCAACTTGCGCGAGGATTGCCTGCGGATTCACACGATCGGACAGGATTGCTCGGTCGGCAAAATGCTCGCCTCCGTTGAAATTACGCTCGGCCTCAAGAAGCGGGGATATGATGCCAAGTTCATCGCCACCGGGCAGACCGGCATCATGATCGAAGGCGACGGATGCCCCGTCGATTGTGTGGTGTCCGACTTCGTAAACGGCGCGGTCGAGAAGTTGGTGCTTGCCAACCAGCATCACGACATCCTCGTCGTGGAGGGCCAAGGCTCGCTCTCGCACCCGCGCTATTCGGCGGTCACCGCCGGCCTGCTGCACGGCTGCGTGCCGCACGGCATGATCATGGTTTACGAGGCGGGACGCACGCAGGTCCACGGCATGGAGTATGTGCCCCTCATGCCGCTCGCCAAGTTAGTTGAGGCGTACGAAATGTTCGCCTTGCTGGCGATGCCCGCGAAAGTGATTGGCGTGGCGGTGAACAGCCGGCTTTTGACTCCGGACGAGGCGGAAAAAGAACGCGAGCGCGTGCGGCGCGAGCTCGGCGTGCCCGTGTGCGACGTGATCCGCGATGGTCCCGATGAGATGGTTAACGCCGTGCTCGCGCTACGCCACGAACTGTTCCCGCACCTGGCAAAGGCAGGTTAGTAGCAGGCACACTCCGTGTGCCGCAGCAGAATTTCCATCTGGCGGTCAAGCGGCTAAACGGTGTTGCAGTACAATCCGGCTATTCGCTATGTCACACGGAGCGTGCCTGCTACGACATGCAGATCACCTATCAAAAATTCGACCTGCCGCTGAAGCACGTGTTCACAATCTCGCGCGGCTCGGTCGCCGTGCAGGAAACGCTCATCGTGGAGCTCGCTGCCGACGGTCGTTATGGGTATGGCGAGGCGACGACCAATTCTTTCTACGGCGCGACAATCGAAAACATGTCGGCCGCGATTGAATCGGTGCGGCCGATCCTTGAAAAGGCCGATTTTGCCGACATTTCCGCGTTGATCGGTTTATTGGAGCGCGAAATGCCGAAGCAAAAGTTCGCCAGCTTCGCCCTCTCCGCGCTCGATCAGGCGATCCACGATTTGTGGGGCAAAACTCAGGGAGCGCCCGTGTATCGTCTCTGGCGATTGTCGACAAAAAACGTGCCGCTTTCCGATTACACGCTAGGCATCGACACGCCGGAAAAAATGGTGGCCAAACTAAAAGAGATGCCGGGCTGGCCCGTGTACAAGATCAAGCTGGGCACGGCCGACGACTTGGCCATCATCCGCGAGCTACGCCGGCAC